>NZ_JARTJQ010000051.1:0-1243 GCF_036225245.1 Weizmannia sp. CD-2023 | reverse complement strand
TGAACTATCGCTGGATGCTTCTTAGGAAAAATACCCGAATTTCACCTTCAAGTCCTCTGCCATTTCGTTTTTAGGGCTTGCTGAATAAACAAAAATTCCAGATTTGACAAGGATTTTGGCTACTTTTGTCGAATATAAAGTGTAAGGATTTTATAGGAAACGTGTAAAAAACCTTGCACTTGGAGGCCGTTACGATGTACAAAAAGACCGAACATCAATTAACTTTTGTAGAAGATTTTTTCTACCATTCGGTGGAAAATTAAATAAAGAAAATCGCTGGGTCCGTCTTGCTGAATTAATCCCTTGGTGGAAGGCTGAAGAAAAGTATGCCAAGTCCTTCAAGAAAAAATTCAAAGGCGAAAAGGCTTACTCTGTCAGAGTTGCTCTTGGGGCTCTCTATATCAAAGAACGGCTTGGGCTATCTGACCGGGAAACAGTCGAACAGATCACGGAAAACCCGTATCTTCAGTATTTTATCGGGTTGCCTGAATTCCGGAAAAAGCCCCATTCGATCATTCTCTGATGACTCGTTTTAGAAAACGTTTGGGTGCAAACATCATCAATGAACTGAATGAATGGATTGTTCTGGAAGAACAAGAACGCCAATCGGAAGAAGCATCTAAGGAAAATGACAACGATGATGATCATCAACCTTCCGGTTCTGCTTCGGAATAGAATTCAACTGGATCAGCGTCTCCTAAAATGAAGAACAAAGGAAAGCTCATTCTGGACGCAACCTGTGCACCGGCTAATATTGCTTACCCTACTGACCTGGGGCTATTGAACGAAGCTCGTGAGAAACTGGAACATATCATTGATGTACTGCATGAACCGCACAAAGGAAAATTACGAAAGCCACGGACCTACAGTAAAAGAGCCCGCAGGGACTATCTTTCTGTCGCTAAGCAACGCAAAGCTGGAACCCGGAAAATCCGGAAAGCTGTCGGCAAACAACTTGGATATGTGAAACGGAATCTGGAGATCATTGGAAATCTCATTTCCCAAAGCTCCCTGTCTCTTTTGAGCAAAGATGAATACCGACAACTTCTCGTGATTCATGAACTTTACCGCCAACAGGCAGAAATGTACAAAAAGAAAACACATCGGATTGACCACCGGATTGTGAGCATTTCCCAGCCGCATGTCCGTCCAATTGTGCGTGGCAAGGCAAAAGCGAACGTGGAATTCGGCTCAAAAGTCGCCATTAGCGTTGTAGATGGCTAGGCCTTGATTGAGCAACTCG
>NZ_JARTJQ010000050.1:0-2876 GCF_036225245.1 Weizmannia sp. CD-2023 | reverse complement strand
TCTCCATCCTTTTTGGTATAGTTACAGACTTTATACCCGAAAAAGGAGCAAGAAATTGAGCAAAGATGATTAGTTCATCTTATATAATTTAGATAGTTTAAGTGTCACATGCTCGTTTTTCCCTAATCTTTGTGTCCCGGTATTGCTGTCGCCAGGAACTGTTTCAAATTCTCCATTATCATTTTTCTGTAATAAATCAGGGGCTTCAAAATCAATGTTCACTTTTTGTGGTGTTTTATCCTGATTCTCGAACTTGATAAAAATGAATCCTTTGTTAATGACCGGGCCGCCATAAGTAACACCTGCCTTATTTTCCTCATTGGTCATAAGGTAGTGTTTTTTTTGGCGGCAACCAATATGTCGGATGTCGTTTTAGCTACTGACTTTTTCCTGTTTCTACGGTCTTGGCTTTAGATTCCTCTTTGGATGTTGAATTTGATTGTGTTGCATTTCCCTCGCAGGCTCCCAAACCGAATGTTAGTAACCCTGTAATTCCAAAAATTAATGCCTTCTTCATTCTTCTTCCTCCTCGTATTTTTCTTTTTAAATTTTCAAGGTCATGACCAAAATCATGACCAAAAAATGACCAAAATCATTTGAAAAGTATTGATTGATTTTGAAAGTGGAATCTAAAAACTTCCTTATTTATATGGATTATCAAAAATCATGAAAGTAAAAAAATGTAAAATACATGTTCCGCACACAAGTCCACCAATGGGAACGCGACCAGTATATCGAAATGTATTAAGCAAGAAACCCCTTGAAGCGTAAGGCTTTGAGGGGTTTTTGTTTATCGGGCATTTTTGCGTCGAACGCCCAGAAAAACAAAATGCCCATTAATTGCCCCGATTTTTCCTTCGAAAATAGATTGGAAGCCCAGAAATCCTCAAGTGTCACAGGCATTTTTGCCATCAAACTCGCATATGCTCTATTAAAAAAGAAGCAGCCGAAACTGCTTCTTTTTGATCAGTGCACCATTTGCCTGTACAGCCCGATGACAACGCCGAGAATGGTGACGTTTTTCAATATGATCGGTTCCATTGTCTGGTTTTCAGGTTGCAGCCGGAAGTAGTCTTTTTCCTTGAAAAATCTTTTTACTGTCGCTTCATTTTCATCTGTCATAGCGACCACGATATCTCCGTTGTTTGCCGTCTGCTGGGAGCGGACAATCACATAATCGCCGTTTAAAATCCCGGCATCCACCATGCTGTCCCCTTCAATTTCCAGCATGTAGACGGACTCGTCAGACGGGACAAGATGTTCCGGAAGCGGAAAATACTCTTCAATATTTTCTACAGCGGTAATCGGTATGCCTGCTGTTACTTTTCCGACAACAGGCACATTGACAACATTTTGGGCCGGTATTTCTTCATCATGGTCCAAAATTTCAATCGCTCTCGGCTTTGTAGGGTCGCGCCTGATCAACCCCTTGCTTTCAAGCCTTGCGAGATGGCCATGGACAGTTGAACTGGAAGCAAGTCCGACTGCCTGGCCGATTTCCCGCACGGAAGGGGGATAACCTTTTGTTTTTACTTCATGCTTGATGAAATCAAGTATCGCCTGTTGCCGTTTTGATAGTTTTGCCATTCTATTCACCTCGTCACAGTTTTGTTTGGCACCCGCGCTGCGTATGGGGACGTTTACGGGAGGAATGCCATTATTTGCTATTATTATATCACATTGCAGCAGATAAAACAAACGTAAGTTCGAAAAAATGTTGACGAAAAACAGGCGTTCGTTTTATAATAGAACTGGTGATTGGACGAACGAATATTCGCGGGAGGAAGATGGAGATGTCACGATTATGGAAAAAGTATAACTATGTTATGATTTTAGCAGGGCTTACGCTTGTTTTCGGATTTTTCATGATTGGAAGTCTGCGGGATCCATCCCCACACTATATCAAAATCAGCGTCACAGAGGGCGATACGCTTTGGAACATCGCCGGGCAGTATGCGGAAAAGGGCAAAATGTCGAGGGAAGCATTTATCAGCTGGGTTGAGCGTCATAATGATATTGACGGCAACATGATCAAAGCCGGCGAAAAAATTGTCATTCCAATAGAAAAAAATGAATTCAGCGATGATAATAGGGAACTTGCGATGAAATCACAACGGGAGACGAAAAAATGAAAGTTGTTTTATATTGCAGAGTAAGCACGGAAAAAGAAAGCCAGGAAACTTCCTTGGCGAGGCAGCGGGAAGAGCTGGAGAAGCTTTCGGATTCCCACGGTTTTCAAGTGGCCGGGGTGATCTGTGACCGGGCAAGCGGCTATGACCTGGACAGGCCCGGCATCCTTGATCTTCTTGATACGATTGAAAATGAAAAGATTGACGCCGTACTGGTGCAGGATGAAACACGGATCGGAAGAGGAAATGCAAAAATTGCATTGCTTCATTTTTTATATAAAAAAGGGATTAAAGTATATTGTTATGCGCAAAACGGAGAATTGGAGCTTTCGGAATCTGATTCAATGGTGCTGAAAATTGTCAGCATGGTTGAAGAGTATCAGCGAAAGCTGCATAACTTAAAAATTAAAAGGGGAATGGAGCGTGCAGTCAAAAACGGCTACCGTCCGGAAAAAAATTTAAAAGGGAAGCGGAATCCGGACGGCAGGGAGCGAAAGGAAGTGCCGGTTGAAGAAATTATCCGCCTGCGGGATAACGGCTTGACTTTTCAAGAAATTGCTGCGACTATGCGCGGTTTCGGCTACCAAGTTTCAAAAGCAACCGTCCACCGGCGTTACAGGGAATATATGGAGGAAACGGGGCATGATAAATAGTATCAAAACCGTTTCACGGGTGCGCTTTCGTTGCAGGCGGGTCCATATTTTAGTAAGATGGCATCAATTACGGATAAAAGTCCTACGGTGTGAT
>NZ_JARTJQ010000049.1:0-74561 GCF_036225245.1 Weizmannia sp. CD-2023 | reverse complement strand
AGTTTTCAAGGAACAATCTCAATTAGCAACTTATTTAGTATAACATTACAACAAGTCACTGTCAACATAAAATTTGGAGCGGGTGATGGGAATCGAACCCACGACAACAGCTTGGAAGGCTGTGGTTTTACCACTAAACTACACCCGCATGCAAATCGGGAAAACAGGATTCGAACCTGCGACCCCATGGTCCCAAACCATGTGCTCTACCAAGCTGAGCTATTTCCCGCATTTCCCTGGTCTAAAAACTATCAAACCAACTTATAATAAGAAAAGGCCTGTTTTTTATAAAGTTTTCAACTGCCCGGTAAGCTCTGGAGCCTTTTACGCAGCTGTTAACAGATCTTTTTTGCATGAAAAAATAGCGCGCCCAAGAGGAGTCGAACCCCTAACCTTTTGATCCGTAGTCAAACGCTCTATCCAATTGAGCTATGGGCGCGTAAATGCGGCCGAGAGGACTTGAACCTCCACGGGATTTAACTCCCACTAGGCCCTCAACCTAGCGCGTCTGCCATTCCGCCACGACCGCGTTATTAACTTGACACCTTTATATTATATCAAAACCTTTTATGGATGTCAACTACTTTTTATGGAGCGGAAGACGGGATTCGAACCCGCGACCCCCACCTTGGCAAGGTGATGTTCTACCACTGAACTACTTCCGCGATTTATCAAATCAATGCCGGTGAAGGGAGTCAAACCCCCACGCCGTGCGGTGCCAGATCCTAAGTCTGGTGCGTCTGCCAATTCCGCCACACCCGCGGATAAATGGTGAGCCATGCAGGATTCGAACCTGCGACCCTCTGATTAAAAGTCAGATGCTCTACCAACTGAGCTAATGGCTCAAAAATGGCTGGGCCAGCTGGATTCGAACCAGCGCATGACGGAGTCAAAGTCCGTTGCCTTACCGCTTGGCTATGGCCCAATGGCGGTTCCGACGGGAATCGAACCCGCGATCTCCTGCGTGACAGGCAGGCGTGATAACCGCTACACTACGGAACCACTCATGATATGATAAATTTCAAATGACCCGTACGGGATTCGAACCCGTGTTACCGCCGTGAAAGGGCGGTGTCTTAACCGCTTGACCAACGGGCCGCGATGACTGCTTTGTATGTATGGCGGAGAAGGAGGGATTTGAACCCTCGCGCCGCTTACGCGACCTACGCCCTTAGCAGGGGCGCCTCTTCAGCCACTTGAGTACTTCCCCAAAATGGCTCCGCAGGTAGGATTCGAACCTACGACCGATCGGTTAACAGCCGATTGCTCTACCACTGAGCTACTGCGGAATAACAAGCAACATCTTGTCGACTCTTAACATTATAATGACGGGACACGAAGGTGTCAACCCTGTTTTAAAATTTATTTTTAAAGCTTGTTTCGAAGATGCTGCATGCCCATTATTTCCGGCCCGGTTCAGCATACGTTTTGTGCAGCACCAGTTTTCCACCGCATCTCCCGCAAACGTACCGGTTGGTGTTGACCTTTCTTTGCCTTTTATACAGGATGCCACACTCCGTACAGACATATTCGTAACGCGGGGACGGGCGGCTGATCATGCGGGAAGCTGCTTTACTCGGCAGCACGGCACAATAGCGGGGCGCGTCCGTTTCCTTTAACAATTGTTTGAAGTCCGCATCCCGGTGCCTGTACCCTTTCCCTTCCAGATGAAGATGGTAATGGCAAAGTTCGTGTTTGATAATGCCGATCAGCTCTTTTTCTCCGAGTTCTTCTAAATATTTTTTATTGATTTCGATATTGTGGCTTTTTAACAAATATCTTCCCCCGGTGGTCCGCAGCCGGGGATTAAATGAGGCTGCATGCCGGAAAGGTTTGTGAAAATACTCCATTGATATTTTTTCCACAAGGCCTTGCAATTCCTTGTTATCCATGGCCGTATGCCTCCTTACTCATAATGAAAAATGGATGCCGCGGGCACCTGCGCTTTTCTTTTCACATGACAAGTTATTATAGCATATACTTTAGTAAAAGTGCGGGGGGATTGGTTTTGTTTCAGCATTCAGGAACAAGGGGGCGTTTGTGTGCCGGTATGGTTTCAAAACCAAATACGGAGAGCTTTTTGCGAGAAAAGGCGCAGTGAAATTAAACTGCTGAATGAATGCTGGTTTTTTTACAATGAAAAGAAGATGCGCGTGTAACTGGCGCATCTTCTTTTCACTTTTAATCATTTGGAAGCATGGTGAGCGATAATCTTCCTTTTTGGACGTCCACTTTCTCCACCCATACGGTAACAATATCGCCGACTGAGACGATATCAAGCGGATGTTTAACAAAACCTTTACTTAATTTTGAAATATGGACAAGCCCGTCTTCTTTCACGCCGACATCGACAAACGCCCCGAAATCGACGACATTCCGGACGATTCCTTGCATCTCCATCCCCGGTTTCAGATCTTCCAGTTTCATAATATCCTTTTTCAAAAGCGGTTTTGGCAGTTCATCACGCGGGTCGCGGCCCGGTTTTTTCAAGGCTTCGAAAATATCTTGCAGGGTCAGTTCGCCGATGCCGAGTGTCTTTGCCATTTCCGGGACAGACAGTGTTTCGAGCGATTGGATCAGCTTTTCTGTACCGATATCCGCTGTCGTCATGCCCAGTTCATTCAGCAAAGATCTGGCCGCATCGTAGCTTTCCGGGTGGATCGGTGTTTTATCAAGTGGTTCTTCCCCATCCGGTATGCGGAGAAAGCCGATACTTTGTTCGTATGTTTTTGCGCCGAGGCGGGGAATCTTTTTCAATTCGGCCCGGTTTTTAAATTTGCCGTTCTCATCGCGGAATTTTACAATATTGCCCGCTACAGTGCTGCTGAGCCCGGACACATATTGCAAAAGAGACGGGGATGCGGTATTGACATCGACACCGACCTGGTTGACGGCTGTTTCAACGACGAAAGTGAGCGATTCATTCAGTTTCTTTTGCGAAACGTCATGCTGGTACTGCCCGACACCGACCGATTTCGGATCGATTTTCACAAGCTCTGCCAGCGGGTCCTGGAGCCTGCGGGCGATGGAGACGGCGCTCCGTTCTTCAACATGCAAATCCGGAAATTCTTTGCGGGCAAGGTCGGATGCAGAGTAGACGCTTGCCCCCGCTTCATTGACGATCACATAGGAAACATCTTCTTCTATTTCTTTTAAAATACCGGCAATCCATTGCTCGGTTTCCTGTGAGGCTGTGCCGTTTCCGATCGCAATGACCTCCACCTTAAAATCCCGGATGATGCTTTTTACAATCGCTTTGGCTTCTTCTGTTTTCGGTTTTGGCGGATGCGGGTAAATCACGCCGATTTTCAGCACTTTGCCCGTTTCATCCACGACTGCGAGTTTGCAGCCGGTCCGGTACGCCGGGTCAACCCCGAGCACCGTTTTTCCTTTTAAAGGCGGCTGAAGAAGCAGGTTCCTTAAATTCTCGGCAAAAATATGGATAGCCCGGTCTTCCGCTTTTTCGGACAGTTCGTTGCGGATTTCCCTTTCAATGGCGGGCTCAATTAGCCGTTTATAGCCATCTTCCACCGCTTCCTTGACGATGCCTGATGTAATGGAGGCTTCATTCCGGATCACTTGCCGGTTCAAATACGCCAAAATCCGCTCGGTGTCGGCCTCAATGGATACGCGCAAAATGTTTTCTTTTTCGCCGCGGTTAAGCGCAAGCACGCGGTGGGGAACGATTTTGCAGACCGGTTCTTCGTAGGCGTAATACATTTCGTATACCTTTTTCTCATCTTTTTCCGCGTCTTTGACGGTACTTGCCATCACGCCTGTTTTAAACGTTTGACCACGGATCCAGCCGCGGTATTTCGGCTCGTCCGAAACCATTTCGGCAATTATATCTTTTGCACCCTGCAATGCTTCTTCGGCAGATGCCACCTGCTTTTCCGCTGATACGTACGCTGCCAGTTCAGCATCCAGGTCGCCTTCAGCCGGAAACGAAAGCATCCAGCGGGCCAGCGGTTCCAGCCCTTTTTCCTTTGCAATCGTGGCCCTTGTCCGGCGTTTTTGTTTATACGGGCGGTAGAGGTCTTCTACCAGCTGAAGCTTTTCTGCCTGTAAAATTTTCCCTTTCAGCTCTTCTGTTAATTTTCCTTGCTCATCGATCAGGCGGATGACTTCCTCTTTTCGCTGCTCAAGATTTTGCAAATAGTTCCACCGCTCCATAATGTCACGGATCTGCACTTCATCGAGCGCACCGGTCATTTCTTTCCGGTAACGGGCAATAAAAGGAACGGTATTGCCGTCTTCCAGCAAACCGATGACATTCCGGATGCTCTTTTCCGGGAACTGCAATTCTTTTCCCAGCTGGCTGATAAGCCTTGCCTGTTTTTCTTCCAAATTAAACACCACACTTCTGATTACTCTTCTGTTATTTTATCATGCTTTACGGGCTGAAAAAAATTGCAAAATAAAAAAGCTTGCCTTTACTGCAAGCTCCCAATAATAAATGTAGCGTCGTCATCCATGGTCTGTTGTTCTTTTAACTGGTCGGCAATCCGTTCGATAGACTCACATTTCTTCAAAAAAGATTGGACATTCCGCTCTTTCACGCCGTCTGAATGGATGACGAACCTGGAACCCGGTTCATAGTCAAAAATCTCGGTTTTGAATTGCTGCGGCTTGCCGGACAAGTACCCGGTAATCGGGATCGGATAAGTCAGTTTGCCGCCCGGTGCCACCATAAAAAAGCGGATGTTGCCGACACAGCTGTAAACAAATTGGCGTGATTTAAAACAGGCTTTGAAAATGGCAACCGCTGCGCCCCGCTTCCGGTACAAAGCACGATTGCATGCGTCCATCAGCGTGTCAACATCGTCATCCGATTGTTCTTTCACGACTTTCGCAACAGCCTGGGAAGAGTAGTAGGCAAATTCCCCGCTCCCCAGCCCGTCTGCCAGCACACAGAGGAAATAGTCATCCGTTGCCTTCATAAAATAGGCGTCTCCGCACAGGTCCCGGCCGGCCTTTGTTGTCTGAAATCCATATACTTCTACTTGCTTTGAACTAAGATAATTCATAATGGCTAATTCTCCACATGTTGCAGTTCACCTTCTATGGCGTCCCGCAGTTTTTTGATCGCACGGCGTTGCAGGCGCGAGACGTGCATTTGCGAAATCCCCAATTTCTCACCTGTGTCCTTCTGGCTTAAATTTTCAATATACGTGTAGTGGATGACCTGGCGTTCCCTCTCGCTCAGTACGTGCAACACTTTTTCAAGCACAAGCCGCTGGTTGACTTTTTCATATCCGTCATCTTCACTGCCAACCATATCCAGCAGGGTCACGGTACTGCCGTCTGAATCCGACTCAATCGAATGGTCAACGGAAAGTGCGTGGTAGCTTTTGCTCATTTCCATTGCTTCCAGCACTTCTTCTTCTGAGATTTCAAGATGTGCAGCAATTTCAGCGATTTTTGGCGAGCGTTGCAGTTCGTTCGTCAGTTTTTCAACAGTGGATTTAATCCGCGGGCCGAGTTCTTTAATCCTTCGGGGGACGTGGACACTCCATGTTTTGTCTCTCAAAAACCGCTTAATTTCTCCGATGATGGTCGGAATCGCAAAGGATTCAAAACTTTTTCCAATATTCGGGTCAAAGCGCTGAATGGCGCCGAGCAGGCCGATAATCCCCACCTGGAAAATGTCCTCCTGGTAGGCCCTTCCTTTCGAATATTTGCGGGCAAGCGACTCCACAAGTTTCTGATAGTGCGCGACAAGTATTTCCTGCGCCTCTTTGTCGCCGTTTTGCTGATAAGATTGTATCAATTGATTGACATCAATCTGATCAGGTTGAGGCAGTTTTGACATTCGTCTCCACCTGCTCCCCTTGAAGGTACTTGGTCATCATGACTGTAATTCCGCCATCATAATGTATGCGGACTTCATCCATTAAACTTTCAATGAGATAAAGGCCCAATCCTCCTTCTCTCATAAATTCGATCTGCACATCTTCCGTGTAAGGCCCTGCGAGTTCCCTTACTTTTTCCAGATCAAAACTGTCTCCTTTATCGGAAACCATTACTTCAAGGTGGTCCGGATAGAGGCTGAAATCGATGGTGACTTCCCCGTCCTCCTTGTCCTTATAGGCATGCTGGACAGCATTGGTAATGGCTTCGCTCGCGGCGATCTTCAAATCCTCGATGAGTTCGTAATCAAACCCCATGCGGCTTGCAATACCGGAAATGGTGAGGCGGATGACTCCGACATATTCCGCTTTGGCAGGGATTTTCATACTGATATGATCAAACTCCTCCATGTCTCACACTCCACCTTCTATTTCGGTATTAATCTTCATGATGTCGGAAAGGCCTGTAATATCAAACAGCCGTTTCAAACGGTCGGAAAGCCCCGTCAACGTGAGCATCCCGCCGTTTGCCCGCAAGCTTTTGAACAAACCGACCAGTACGCCCAGCCCGGTGCTGTCCATGTAAGAAACATTGGTTAAATCTATTAAAACTTCCAAACCTGCTTTTCCTTCATATGGTTCAAATGCTTCTCTTAATTTTGGAGCTGTAAATGCGTCAATTTCCCCCGAAATGGTTACGTTTAAGGCATTCTGTTTTTCCTTTACATCTACTTCAAAGTCCATTTCTTTCACCTCTTTAACATTCATCACTAAGTGGTTCATACCCTTTCCGGGCTGATGACAAACCTCCTTTTAAGGCAGTTCTTTTTAAAATCAGCAAGGTAAAATCATCCCGCAGTTCAAATTCCTGCCATCTTTCCAGCTCCCTGTACACATTTTCCACGATTTCCTGTGCGCTCTTGCGGATATTTTTCCGGATCAAGCCGGTAATCGTTTCCCGGCTGACAAATCCTTCCTTTGTCCGGCATTCCGTTACGCCGTCTGACAACAGCACAATCATATCGCCAAGCTGCACATCTTTTATATATTCATGGTACTTCGATTTTTTTTCTATGCCTAAAAGGAGCCCTTTTGCGATTAAATCCTCAAATTCATCCGTTTCCGCATGATAGAAAAAACCGGGCTCGTGCCCGGCGGATGCGTAGGAGAACTTATGTACTACCGGGTCATACATACCGTAAAACATCGTAATAAACATACTCGGGTCGACATTCTGTTCAACGACGCGGTTCAGATTTTCCAAAATAATATGGGGCTGGTGGCTGTATTCCGGCAAACTGTCTATCGCATATTTGATCATCGACATGCAGAGCGCCGCCGGGATCCCTTTCCCGATCACATCCGCGATCGCGATGCCGATGCGGCGGTTCTCATCTTCAATAAAATGATAATAATCGCCGCTCATTTGTTTGGCCGGCATGCTGATCACGCCAATATCGATGCCGTCCTGCTCCGGGACATCCGCCTTAAGCAGGGTTTGCTGCATGCCCGCAGCAATCTCGATTTCACTCTTCAGTTCTTTTTGTTTTGTCCGGAGGCTTTGCTGTTCCCTGTAAACGAGCCCGTAGGCAAGCATGACTTCCAGCAGGACATCAAAGGACTGCTGCACCGTTTTGGAAAGCCCGGGTTCGATTTGCTGCAAAACAGAGCGATGGCACATAATCATGTCTTCAGGAGAGATCCGGTTTTCAATCAGTTTGCGGCTGAACTTCTCGCACTGGTACAGCGCCTGTTCATCCGGATGCTGTAGAAAATGGCTAAGAATTTCTTTATACTCCTGCTCCATGGCATCGCGGAAATCCATCTTTTTCCCTCCTATCATCGTATCCATTTGATTGCGGTAACGGTTGTTCCCTCATTCGGCGCCGAAACGATATCAAATTCATCCATCAGGCGCCTTACGCCCGGCAGGCCTGCCCCAAGCCCTCCGGATGTGGAGTAGCCGTCTTCCATCACTTTCCGGATGTTTTCAATCCCCGGCCCTTTATCTGTAGCGATCACTTTCAGCCCCTTTTTCCCGTTTTGCAGAACTTTCTCAATCCGGATTTCCCCTTGTCCTGCGTATATAAAAATATTGCGGGCGAGTTCGCTGATGGCCGTTGTGATTCTTGCCTGGTCGACAGCACCGAAATGGAGCTCTCTTGCAATGTTTCTCCCAAGCTGGCGGGCGGCCACAATATCCCACTCATTCAAAATTTTTACACAGGAATGGTTATCCATACAGCTAGTCCCCCAATTCCTGTTTTAATTTCTCAAGGCCGCTTTCCAAATCCAGTGCCGTCATGACGCCCTCCATCGTAATCCCCAACTCGATCAGGGTAATGGCGACTGCAGGCTGGATTCCGGTGATGACCACTTTTGCGCCCAGCATTTTGGACATATTGACCACATCGCCCAGCACTTTTGCGATGAATGAGTCAATAAAATCAATAGAGGTGATGTCGATGACAACACCGCTTGCATTCGTTTCGTATATTTTTTGAAGCAAATCTTCCTGAAACTCCAAAGCTGTCTGGTCATCAAGCTCCCATTGGATCGAGACCAGCAGGCAGTTTCCCAGCTTTAAAATGGGTATGCGCATCAATCAACCCTCCCATTCCACAATTTTCCTCCCTGTCATTTCAAGAGCCTGTTCAATTCCTCTTTGCAGTGTACTCGTTGTTGTAATATGGTTTAATTTGATCCCCAAATTTGTTAACGTATGTGCAATTTCAGCGCGGATGCCAACAAGCATGCAGCGGGAGCCGACAAGCCGGACAGCATTTGCCGCCTGAATGAGATGATGGGCAACAACCGTATCGACAACCGGCACGCCCGTAATGTCGATCAGCACCACCTCCGACTTGTTTTTCACAATGCCGTACAGCAGGTTTTCCATAATCTGTCTTGCCCTTTCCGAGTCAATGGTGCCGACTAATGGAAGGACGGCAATTTTGTCAAACACCGGAATCAAGGGGGCGGACAATTCCTTTAACGCACTTTGCTGAAGCGAAATGGTTTTTTCCCAAATGGTGGTATAAGCATTGACAAATTCATTTTGGACGGCATTGGTCCATTCCCGAAAGATTTCCCAGAATTCCTGGTGCTTTTCAAACACGACATCCGGGTTGTTATTCATCATCAGGTTGTAAACAATATCCCCGAGAATTTGAATGCCAGTCGTTGCAAAAGTGAGCGGCCAGCCCAGCGTCACGATTCTTTCGGAAAACTCGCCGAGCTGTTTCTCATATTCGTGATTGCTTTTCGTCAGCCGCGCAAGAATCACTTCGACAAAATCCCGGCTTGTTTTTTCAAACACCACCCCTTCATCAAAATGAAACGGGGCACCGCCTTTTGCTTTCATGCTTTTCATCCATTCATCCAGTATTTCATCTTTATGTTCTGGTATAAATTTCGCTAAATATGATTGCATGATCAACCCTCTTTCCTCCGAACAGTTTGAAGCGCCCTTCTTTGACAGCCTGCTTTAGACATGCCGGGCTTTTCCGGAAGACTTGCACAAAAACAAATGAACTGCTGCCTTTCGCCCCGGCGGATGGCTTTTTTCTGAACCGGTTTGTTGAAAAAACACAGAAAAATCCATTTGATTTATAAGTTATTATATCTGTTTTTGCCGGCAACCGGAAAATATTTTTTATGTAAATGGCACAGAAATCGGGCAAAAGCAGCATTTTTCCGGAAATTTTCTTCGGTTTATCTTATAGCGTTATCATATACCCGTTTTCAGATAGGGTTAAACCACATTCGTTGTATTTTTTTTGAAGGTGGGTTTCGCATGTTTGACCGCAGCACGTGAAAAAATATGCTAAAACGGGCGACGGGATGATCTCTCTTTTGTTCCAGCTTATTTTAAGAATGGCAAAGCCTGCCGAATGAAAAAACGCCCTTTAAAAAGAGCGTTCCTAAAATTCGACCAGTCCCAGGCTGATTTGCAGGGCGTCGTCAATTTTTTCCATGACTTCTTCATCAAGATGCGTAATCTTATCCGTTAAGCGTTGTTTATCGATTGTGCGTATTTGTTCAAGCAATATCACAGAATCCCTTTCCAAACCGTAACGCTTTGCATCAATTTCCACATGCGTGGGCAATTTTGCTTTCTGGATTTGCGCTGTTATCGCGGCAACAATGACAGTGGGGCTAAAACGGTTTCCAATGTCGTTTTGTAAAATGAGGACAGGACGTACGCCTCCCTGCTCGGAGCCGACCACCGGAGATAGATCGGCGAAGTACACGTCTCCACGCTTAACAATCAAAGGATTACCCCCCGCTTACTAGGCTTTCAACTGTATGTTCTGCTTCGTATTCAGCCTGGATCGCTTCGGAGGCAATCGCCAAATTAATTTTTGCCATTTCCATGTAACCACGCCTCATCGTTTCGCGGATTTGGCGTTTTTTCCGTTCTTTTAAATACATTTTTGTGGCACGGTAAATTAATTCATTGCGATTCATATTTTCAGTTTCAGCAAATCCGTCCAATTCCGTCAACAGCTGCTGCGGCAAGCGGACTAAAATTTCTGTTGAAATAGGTTCAGACACCTGCTACACCTCCACGCACTAGACACCGTTTCTACTTTCCATTCCCTTTTCATCATACCATCAAATACACTATATGCAAAGGCCAAATCACCATTCCTGTCTATTATCGGCAAAAAAATCATGTCATTATTCAAAATTCGCCAAAACATTTTTCAACCTTCAAGGACCGGATTCGACACGTCCGCGACATCGTTCCCGTTTTTCAGGAAAATGCGCGGCACCCGGCTTGAAATGGAACAGGTAACCTCGTAGTTGATGGTTTCGAGCTTTTCGGCAATTTCGTCAACAGGAATGGACAAATCTCCCTGCTTTCCAATCAAGGTTGCTTTTGTCCCGACAGCAACCGGACGGGCAAGCTTGACCATGCATTGATCCATGCAAATCCTGCCGACAATAGGCGCTCTTTCCCCGTCAATGATCACTTCCTGACCTGAAAGCCTGCGGATCCAGCCATCTGCATATCCAATCGGCAGCGTGGCGATCCATTCATCGCCGGAAGCCTGATAAGTGGCACCATAACTCACCGTGTCCCCGGCATGGATTTGTTTCACATGCGTCACCTTCGTATGAAGGGAGAACGCCTCTTTTAACGGAAACGGCAAAACCGGCTTGATGGCGGGCGAAGGGGAGAGCCCGTACATTGCAATGCCGAAACGGACAGCATTAAACGGAGACTGGTCAAATCTCAAAGCGGCGGCGCTGTTTGCGCAGTGCACATACGGCGGGCGGTGTTCGAGGTTTAAAACCATATCCTGAAACTGGCTATATTGCTTTTCATACAAAGTCGTATCGATTTCATCCGCTGTCGCAAAGTGGGTAAAGATCCCTTCAAAATAGAAACAGGATTGTTGGTTCACGATTTTTTCCACTTCTTTTAATTCCTGTAGGGTTCTTACGCCAATCCGGCCCATTCCGGTATCACATTTAAGATGGACGGATAGTTTCCGCCCGGTTAAATACCGGCCTGCTTCCTCAAGCCAGTCTTTTTGAAAAACAGTCAGGGAGATGTTTTCTTCAGCCGCGACTCCGGCATCTTCCGGACGGGCTGCCCCCAAAACAAGTATCGGAGCGGTAATCCCTTTTTTTCGTAACGCGAGCGCCTCGTCCAAAAATGCAACCGCAAGCGCTGAAGCTCCGGATGCAAGCGCGGTTTTCGCCACATATTCCGCGCCGTGCCCGTAGGCGTTCGCTTTTACAACCGCAATGATTTGCGTATGCTCGGGCAAAAGCTGGCGCATATTTCCGACATTTTCCGAAATGGCATCCAAATCGACTTCCACCCATGTATCCCGGTAAAAAGCCATGATTACACTTCCTTTATGATTCCATATCCTGATTATCGAACGCGTAGCCAGCGTTGTCAATGGTTTTTAAAAGGAAGTCTTATCAAACCGGTTTGGGACGGATTGCCGAAAGCAACATGCTGTAACCGCATCAAGAAAAAAACCCGCAGAGAATGGCTGCGGGCTTGTGCTTTTAGTGCTTACGAACGGGTTATCCGCATTTTATTTTTCCGGTTCTCCTCCGACAGACTGGGCGACTTCCATCATTTCCGCAGCCGTGAGCGATTTGGAGGCAAGCGTATATTCGACACCGTTCACCGTCCAGGACAGGGAGTCGCCTGTCTTGATCCCGAACGCAAACCCGAGATCCGCCATTTCCCCGTTTGCAGGAATCGGTTCTGTGGAAGCAGCAGGGAGTACCTCTGCCTTTTCCTCAATCAGCGTATACGTTTTATCGCCCGTATAGGTCAAAATAACGCGCTTGCCGTTTGCAACGGCAACTTCCTGTTCATCGAGCAGCGTCGTCCCCCCGATTTTTGCCGTCGGATATTTTACCGAAAACTCTTTGTTGCCGACCTTTCCGTCCACCGGCACTTCGAGTTTCGCCCCTGTCATATTTTTTTTCGTGTCAAACGCGTTGCTGTCGAATTTTGCATTAAAATCCACTTTCGTAAAAAGCACACTGACAAGCGTATTGCGGTCCGTGTCCATCACTTTCACACTGACTGGTGCAAGCGTCCTTTTGTCAAAAGTAATTTGCTGGTACGGCAGCATCTTATGGTTTTGATAGCGTGTCTTCGTCTCAAACACATATCGGTTCTTTTTCACCGTCATCTTTGCCTCTTTATCTTTCAATATGTCTTTCACAAGTGATTCATAAAGGTACGCCTGGCTTGTGTTGTTCGGCCAGTCGCTTTGAAATTTGTAGCTTTTGTTGAGGGCGGGCGTGACCACAAACACGCCTTCTTTATTGCGCAAAATCATCTGGCTCTGCCCCTCGCCCGCATTTTTCAGGTTGACACGGTAATATCCCGGCCGGTTGTGCCAAACTTCAATATTGTATGTCCGCGGTTCATTGCCCGTTTTCAGCGTCATTTTCGCATTCAGCTTGTAGCCGTCCATCTTCTCCACTTTTTCATTTAATTTTCCGGCCACATCCTGCGGTTTTTTCGCTCCGCAGGCGGAAAGCAGAAAAATGGCAAACAGCGCCGCAAACAAAACCCAGTACTTTCTCTTCATCCTTTCAACCCCTTTATTGTCTCAAATCTTATGAAGAGAAAGGCTTCATCAAAAGCCCGTGCCTTGTCTCTCCTCTCTTACTCTGAATATATGAGACAACCCGGGCCTGTATGATGGGGAATTGAAAAAACGTTATAGCTTCAGTCTTCCAGAATCACTTGGGCGAATGCATATTCACGGCTGTGCGTGATCGACAAATGGGCATGGGGCTCTGCCGGCTTTGAAAAATACGGGCGGCCATTTTCATCTTTTGCGATTTCAATTTCCTGAAAAGACAACGCGCCCCCGATCCCCGTGCCAAAAGCTTTGGAATAAGCTTCTTTCGCCGCAAACCTGCCGGCCAGGAATTCAATTTTCCTTTTTTCTGTCAACTTGCAGAACTTTTGCTGCTCCGCTTTTGTTAAAATCCGCCCCGGAAACCGCGGCTGCCGTTCATACAGCTTTTTTATCCTTTCAAGCTCGACAATATCAATGCCAATTCCTTTGATCATGTGCTCACCTTCTGTTTTTCCAGAGTATAAACCACAAAATTTCCGATACCCGATTTTCACGCTGCTGCGGTGCCTCTGCCTTCCGTGAAAATATGCGCCGGTAAATCGTTCTGCTGGTATCCATGATGGCGGTTCGGCCCTTTTTGAAAATACGCGCCGGATTTGGGCTATCCCTTTTTCCATCCTGCTGGCGGTTGCGGTTAGAAGCAGGCCGGACGTCTAATTCGTCATTTCCGGCATATGTATAAATAGAGCTTTTCCATTGAAAGGAGTATTTGCAATGCTGATCCGCCCGATCCGCTTTTCTGCTTTTATTGGTTCCTATCCCGTCGTATCTGCCATTTTCCTGGCCCAGTGCCTCTTGTTTGCGGCCATGCGGCTTCCGGTTTTACCAACACAAACCCTTTATGAAACACTGTCCGGTGTGAACCTTTATATTGCCCAAGGGGAAATATGGCGGCTTGTCTCCCCTGTTTTTGTCCATATTGATTTCAGCCACCTGCTGTTGAATTCCTTCTCCCTTTTGCTGCTCGGCCCCTGTCTCGAACGGCTGGCCGGAAAATGGAAGTTTACCCTATTATATTTTGGCTGCGGATGCTGCGCCAATCTCGCTTCTTTTTTTCTGCTTCCGCTTACCTATTCCCATGCCGGTGCGAGCGGTGCCCTGTTCGGCCTGATCGGCGCATATGTCGCCCTTGTCTGGGTCGGGGAAGATGTGCCAAAAACAAGCCGGCAAACCATTTTATCGATTGCGGTCATTTCCGTTGTAACGGCTATGATGCAGCCTGGTGCCAACCACACAGCCCATCTTTCCGGACTCGTTGCCGGCATGCTGCTCGGAGGCATGCTTTTGCAAAGAAAAGCGGCTTCTCCTGCTTAGAAAAAGTCAATTCTCCGGACTCATTGCCGGCGTGCTGCTCGGGGGAATGACTTTTACGAAAAAAACGGATTCTTCCGCTTTAAAAAAAGCCAATTCTTTTCAGCCGCATTACCGGCGTGCTGCTCGGGGGAAAGGCTTTTACGAAAAAAAGCGGATTCTTCCGCTTTAAAAAAAGCAACGGGAGCTGCCGTTGCTTTTTTAATGGGGCGCCGGCAACTTTTGCCATACCGGCATTTTTACTTGTAAAGAGTCGCAGCCGGATACAAACCGACCCGCTCGTAAAGCTGATGATGCTCTATTTTTTTGGCCCCGCCTTCGTTTGGTTAAAATGGTTTGCGGTTTGTTGTTGTTCTTCTCGGCTTTCTTCCCTTATTGTAAGACCCTTTGTAGGACCCTGCAGGCTTGCCCCGTCTGCTATGGTCTTTTTTATGCGGAAGCGGCCGTTCTTCTGAAATATGAACCGGTGTTTTATCCGGCTCTTTCGTCATCAGTTTCAAAGCAGCTGCCGTGACCTCAGCCGGGTCATATTCTGCAAGCAGCTCCTTCGCTACCGACATATATTCATCAATATTGCCTTCTTTGATGGTTTCCCCGATCCGTTCCATGGTGACGCGCTGCTGCCCTTCAAACGCTTCATCCCAGGTCGGCGGGCGCATCGGGAGCATTCTCTTTTTCGTTGTCTGTTCAACCGTTTTGAGATAGCCCATTTCCCGCGGCGTGACAAAGGTCATTGCCATGCCTTCCCGTCCGGCACGGCCCGTTCTTCCGATCCGGTGCACATAGGATTCCGGATCCTGCGGAATATCGTAATTGTAAACATGGGTTACACCCGAGATATCCAGCCCGCGTGCGGCAACATCGGTGGCAACAAGCACATCAATTTTCCCGTCTTTAAACTTCCGGAGTACCGATAAGCGTTTCGCCTGGCTCAAATCACCGTGGATACCTTCTGCAAGATAGCCGCGCAAGTTCAGGGCATTCGCCAGTTCATCAACTCTCCGCTTCGTGCGCCCAAACACAATCGCAAGGTCCGGAGACTGTACATCCAAAAGCCTTGACAATACATCGAATTTTTCGCGTTCCTGGACTTTGACGTAGTATTGTTCAATAGACGGAACGGTCATTTCTTTTGCTTTCACACGGACAAGTTCCGGGTTGTTCATGAAGCGTTCGGCAATTTTCCGGATCGGATCCGGCATGGTTGCCGAGAACAGCATCGTTTGGCGGTCTTTCGGCACGGTAGAAAGAATGGCTTCAATGTCATCAATAAAGCCCATATTCAACATTTCATCCGCTTCGTCAAGCACAAGCGTATGCACATGGTCGAGTTTCAAGGTTCCCCGGTGTATATGGTCAAGAATCCGTCCCGGTGTTCCGACAATAATTTGCGGATGGTTCTTCAGCGCACGGATCTGACGCGAAATATCCTGGCCGCCATAAACAGCCAGCACATGAACGCGCGAATCCTGGCCGATCCGGTACAATTCTTCAGATACCTGAATGGCAAGCTCGCGGGTTGGCGCGATAATGATTCCTTGAATATTACGGCTTCTATGATCAATCTTTTCAATTAACGGTATGCCAAATGCTGCAGTTTTTCCCGTACCTGTCTGCGCCTGGCCGATAATATCCTTCCCTTGCATGGTGAGCGGAATGGTGGCTGCCTGAATCGGCGATGCCTCTTCAAATCCCATTCTTTTCACAGCTTTTAAAATCGCCGGGCTTAAATTTAATTCTGAAAACTTCGTCAATCTTCTCAATCTCCTTCTAAACGTTCAACAGGGCCGCATGTCTTCCTTAGGGTTTTACCCTTTTCGGCAAAAAAATATACTCTTTTGAGCATTGTCAGCTAAAAGCGTAAACGATGTACGGTAATCGTAACATGAATACGGCAAGATTTCAACGAATATGGAGCCGTGGTTTTTTCACAATCATTTTGGGACTTTCAATTTTTCGGTACCAATGGTCGCCGCTATACAATTTTTCTAAAAGATATCTAATCTTTGGCACAAAAAAGTGATAAAATCGCCATCATTTATATCTCCGGGTATTTCATTATCCAGTTCTAGAATAAATTTGCCAACCATCACTTTCTCTTTATACACTAATTTCCCTGTAAAAATATAGGAAAAATATTCATCCTCCAGTTTTTCAATTGTGTACTTTGGCCTTTCCGCCTTCATCAGATCAGAAACATTCAAACAGTAAATCGGGTTCTTTAATACATAGCCTTCTGTGTAATTTAACGGTTGGGCAAAGCATCTGATTTCGGTTTCTCCATCCGTCACGATTACTTCAGCTTCTAAAGCTTCTTTGGAAATCCACTCTATAATTTTTATTTTCAATTTAGCACATCCTTTCTATTTATTTTAAACCATATGCTTGGTGCTTTCTTTGCTCGTTCTTTGTATCGGTAATATTTTACTCGAAGGAGCAAATGAGCGAAAAAATAAAGGGACATAGGCTTCAAATTTTTAAACCGCTGAAACAAAAAAATGATCATTTTCAATTCCCGTGCCTGCTTTTCCATCCATCATTCGATCAAACCCTTTTAGAAGCCATGGACAGAAAAGCAATCCATGGAAGAATAATGGCGCACTTTTAACCCATCGACTCTGTTTATGCACTTTCATCGTTTGGGTTCATTTTTTTCATTTATGGCATCCATTTTGCTTTTATTAGTTGTACAGGCTATGGTTTCTGAATACAAATATATCAATCGCATGATGGAAAGGCTGAGGAAAATGATGGAAAGCATGATTAGTTATATTTTTCTTGGGCTGTCGCTTGCTGCGCCGATCGGGCCGGTGAATGCCGCTCAAATTGACAAGGGGATTAAAAATGGCTTTCTCCACTCATGGCTGCTCGGAATCGGTGCCATGGCAGCGGACGGTTTGTATATGCTGCTCGTTTATCTCGGTGTCGTCCATTTGCTCAGCATCGGATTTGTAAAATCATTCCTTTGGTTTTTCGGATGCTTTGTCCTTACATACACCGGCATTGAAAGCATGATTGCAGCCAATCAGCCGATTTCCGGTTTGATGAGAAACAAAGAAAAATTGTCCAAATCATTCCTGACCGGTTTTCTGATGTCTCTGACCAATCCGCTCACCATTTTATTCTGGCTCGGCGTTTACGGTTCCGTGCTTGCAAAAACAGCTGAATCTGTAGGCCCGCAGCAGTTTCTCCTCTACAGCCTGGCCATCTTTATCGGAGTGGCGCTGTGGGATTTTTCGATGGCTGCCGTCTCAAGCAGCTTCGGAAAACTGCTAACCAACCGTTTGATTCTTTTCATTTCGAGGCTGTCCGGCCTGTCTCTTGTCGGTTTCGGCATTTATTTCGGCATTCAGGCGGTCAAGAGTCTGTAGCATAAGCAAACAAAAGTCCCGCCGAACTCTTGTACCTTTTCGCTGGTTTTCCGGAAAAAATCAGCACGTTCTTGCTTTCCGCCCGCTTTTTTACCGTCCGGCCCTTTTTGCCGATTCAGTCACCTTTTTTTCAAATAAAGGGATGATTTCTGAAGTGGGCATGGAATCCTTTCATTTATACCGCGTTTTTCGAAATGCGCCGGATTTTTCCGGCTTTTCGCCAGTTCTTTCGCTTTTTCTGAATCTTTTTCGCCTTTTCTGCTGGTTTCGACAAGCAACTTATATAGTTCCATAGTTTTCAAGAGAAATTTCCCGTATACTAATCATAACAGCAATCAAACTTTATAAGTTGGAGGAGAATTGTCAATGGCAGCTTCACATATTCAAGCCGTTCTCTTTGATTTAGACGGGGTCATCACAGATACTGCGGAATACCACTACTTAGCATGGAAAAAGCTGGCTGATGAGCTGCAGGTTCCTTTTGACCGCCATTTTAATGAAGCGCTTAAAGGGCTCAGCCGCATGGACTCTTTAAAGAAAATATTGGAGAACGCCCGGCCGGAGCCTTCCTTTTCTAAAGAAAAGCTGAGCGAGCTCGCGGACAGGAAAAATGAATATTACAAAGAACTGATCCGCCAAATTTCCCCTGCCGATTTGCTTCCGGGCATCCACAACCTGCTCGAAGATATAAAGGAAAGGGGAATCAAAACAGCGCTGGCTTCCGCGAGCAAAAACGCCATGTTTGTCATCGACAGACTGGGGGTGGCTTCCTTTTTTGATGAAATCGTGGACGCTGCCCGCATTCAGCACGGCAAGCCGGATCCGGAAATCTTTTTAACCGGCGCCCGCAAGCTGGACGCGGATCCGGCATTTTGCATCGGCATTGAAGACGCGGAAGCCGGCATCCAGGCCATTAAAGCGGCCGGCATGTTTGCAGTCGGGGTCGGCACGCCGGAAAACATGAAGCAGGCGGATTTCCTTGTTGAAGGGACGCAGGATCTTGACTTTGAAAAAATCGAAAGCGCATTTCTTCTGAAAAATAAAGGATGAGGCGTGATGGTTACCATTTCCGATGTCGCAAAACAGGCGAATGTTTCAAAGATGACGGTTTCACGGGTCCTTAACCACCCCGAACAGGTTAGAGATGATTTAAAAAAACTGGTATATGAGGCGATGGAGCAGTTGAACTATGTACCCAATTATGCGGCACGTGCCCTCGTCTCCAACCGTACCCAGGTCATCAAGTTCCTGATATTGGAAGAAATGGACACAACAGAGCCGTATTATATGAACTTGCTGGCCGGCATTGCCAGGGAGCTCGACCAAAACCACTACTCGCTTCAGCTGGTCACACGGAAATCGAAGGACATCGGCCAGTGCGACGGTGTGATTGCGACGGGTGTCCGCAGCCAGGATTACGATACCATTTTAAAAGAATTTTCCAAACCGGTGATTTTATTCGGGCAAAATGACAGAGGGTTTGATTTTATTGATGTGGACAATGAAAAAGGCGTACGGCTGTTAACAGAGCATGTCATTCGCCGCGGGTTTAAAAAAATTTATTTTTTCGGCATTGACCTGCAAGAGCCCTTTATGTTTGCGAGACAAAAAGGTTATCTGGATGCAACCGAAGCAAACGGGTTGCCGCCGTTTCTTTGCAGGGTCAAAAACAGTTCAAGCGCCGCCCAGCAAGAAGCGGAAAAAATTTTATCCAGCCGGAAGGAAAGATGCGCGTTTGTATGCGCAAGCGACCGGATTGCCCTCGGTGTGATCAGAGCCGCCCAATCGCTGCGGCTATCCATACCAAGTGAGGTTGCGGTCACCGGTTTTGACGGGGTGTTTCTTGACCGGATTTCCGCTCCCCATATTACAACCGTGCGCCAGCCCGTTGTAAAAATGGGAGAAGCATGTGCACGCATGCTGTTGAAAAAAATTCAGGAAAACGGGAAATCCCAAGGGCACCAGTTTTTTGAACCGGAAGTGGTCATCCGCCCCTCCACCGTCTGTGAATAAGCAGCCTTACACCGGTTGCTTATTTTTTTCAGGATGGGCTTGGGCCAATCAAACCCGTAAAAAGCATTTTGTTAACGGTAACATCGCTGAAAAATTTGTTCCGGATAAAGGGGTGATGATACGTTGAAAGGGTATAGAAGAAACGTGGAGGTGAACCGCTTTGCAAGATGCGTGGTGGAAAGAAGCTGTCATCTATCAGGTATATCCGCGCAGTTTCAAAGATGCAAACGGGGACGGCGTGGGCGATATCCCGGGCATCATTGAAAAGCTGGATTATATCCGTGATCTCGGGGCAACGGCCATCTGGCTCAATCCGATTTTCGCATCGCCGCATGTGGACAATGGCTATGATGTCAGCAACTACGAAAAAATCGACCCGGTTTTCGGCACGATGGAAGATGTGGAACACCTGATCAAGGAAGCGAAAAAACGCGGGCTTAAAATCATTCTGGACCTCGTGCTGAACCATACGTCAGACCGCCACCCGTGGTTCCAAGAAGCGCGGAAAAGCAAAGAAAATCCGTACAGGGATTACTACATTTGGCATGACCCTGTCAAAGGGCGTGAACCGACGAACTGGGCGAGCTTTTTCGGCGGCAGCACATGGACATTGGATCAACAAACCGGGCAATATTATTTTCATCTGTTCAGCGACAAAATGCCCGACCTGAACTGGGAGAACAAAAAAGTGCGCGAAGAAATGGCAAAAATCGCCCTATTCTGGCTGGATAAAGGTGTGGACGGATTCCGGCTGGATGCGGTCATTCACCTGGCAAAGGACACCCGTTTTCTTCCCGTTAAAACAAAATCGGAAGAAGCCTTTGTGCTTGCAGAACAGTATTATGCCAACCTGCCGCGTGTCCATGATTATATCCGTGAATTTAACCGTACGATTAAAGCGAAGCATCCGGAAGCTTTTTTAATCGGGGAAACAGCTTCCGCCGACACGAAGCTTGCCCGGCTTTATTCAAGGCCGGACCGCGAAGAATGCGACTGCATCATTACCTTTAACTACTTGGGGTTTGACACGGAAGCAAAAAAACCCGGCATTCCGCAAAACTGGCAACAGGGAAAATGGAATTTGCTTGCTTTTAAAAAAGCGATGTCCCGGTGGCAAAATGACCTGTACGGGGAAGGCTTCAATTCGCTCTACTGGAATAATCATGATATGCCGCGGGCGTTGTCGCGCTTCGGGGACGAAGGCAAATACCGGCAAAAAAGCGCAAAGATGCTTGCCACTTTGATGTATTTGCAGTGGGGGCTGCCGATTTTGCTGCAGGGCGAAGAAATCGGCATGGTGAACTTGAAGCTCCCGCGGCTCCAAGACTATGAGGACCCAAGTATCAAAGGGCTTGCCACAATTGCGAAAAAGAAAGGCTATGCGGAGGAAGAAATTTTAAAAATGGTGCAACAGCGCTCTAAAGATACGTCAAGAGGCGCCATGCAGTGGAACAATGATCGATACGGCGGCTTTTCTACATATGCTCCGTGGCTCGGCATCAATGAAGATACGCGGACCGTGAACGTAGCGGCGCAGGAAAAAGATCCCGGCTCCGTGCTGCATTATTACCGGAAGCTGATCGAACTGAAAAAATCAATGCCTGTCTTTACGGCCGGCAGCTGGGAAATGCTGGCTGATGAGGACCCGGACATCTACGCGTATATACGGAAGCATGAAGGCAGCTGTGCCATGATTGTCTGCAATACATCGAAAAAGCTGCAGACCTTTACCTGCCCGGAGCTTACCCGCCACAGATGGGCATGCCTGCTCAATAACAACGGCTATCATAGCAAAGCGGTGCCAAGCAAACTGGTGCTATCGCCTTTTGAATGCTTTGTTTTATTACAGGAGTAGCATAAGAGGAGGAGAAAAGATGGAACACGCAGGAATTTTTCATCAGCCGTTCAGCGCTGATGCATATGTATATGACAAAAAAACGATGCACCTGAAGCTGCGCACGAAAAAAGGGGATATTCAGAAAGCCGTCCTCATTTGGGGAGACCCGTATTTATTTAAAAAAAAGCAAGACGGGGAATATCACTGGGAATCTGAACGCCTCGAAATGGAAAAAAAGGCTGAAACAGAGGCGCACGATGTCTGGTTTGCCGAAGTCCGTCCGCCGCACCGCCGCCTGCAGTACGCCTTTATCCTTACCGGCACGGATGGCAGCAACATTTTTTATGGCGGGCGCGGCTTTTACCCAGTAAATGAAGATACACTGCGGGTGCCCGACTATTATTTTAAATTTCCGTTTATGCACGAAACCGATATGTTCAAGGCGCCTGACTGGGTGAAGTCCACCATCTGGTACCAGATTTTTCCTGAACGGTTTGCAAACGGAAATCCCGCCATTTCTCCGGAAAATGCCCTGCCGTGGGGAAGCAAAGACCCGGGCGTGGACGACTTTTTCGGCGGCGACCTCGAGGGGATCATCGGCCATCTCGATTATCTCGCCGATCTTGGCATTAACGGGATTTATTTGACGCCGATTTTCGAAGCCCCTTCCAATCATAAATATGATACATTCGACTATTTTACGATTGACCCACATTTCGGCGATAAAGAAACATTCCGCAAACTGGTGGAAGAAGCCCACAAACGCGGGATACGGATTATGCTCGATGCGGTGTTCAACCATATCGGGAAAAATTCAAAACAGTGGCAGGATGTGCTAGAAAACGGGGAGAAATCGCGCTACAAAGACTGGTTCCATATCCACTCTTTCCCGGTCCGCGAAGGCGAAAACGGGAACATTGACGGGCAGGATACGCTCTCATTTGATACGTTTGCTTTTACGACAAGCATGCCGAAGTTGAATACGGCCAATCCTGAAGTGCAACAGCATCTGCTCGATATTGCAACCTACTGGATCCGTGAATTTGACATTGACGGCTGGCGCCTTGATGTCGCCAACGAAGTCGACCATGCTTTTTGGAAAAAATTCCACCAGGCTGTTGTAAGCGAGAAACCGGATGTTTTTATTCTCGGCGAAATTTGGCATGATGCATGGCCTTGGCTTTTAGGCGATGAGTTTCATTCGGTCATGAATTATCCATTTACGCAGACGATAATTGAATACTTTGTGGATGAAAAAATTTCCGCCGAAAAACTGATGCACAGCCTCAACCAGCAGTTTATGCATTATACGCAGTCCAACAACGAGGTTTTGTTTAATATGCTTGACAGCCATGACACCCCGCGGATTTTGACAAAGGCAGGCGGCGACAAGCAAAAGGTGAAGCTTGCCCTTGCCTTTACGTTCGCGCATACCGGTTCGCCGTGCATTTATTACGGCACGGAGGTCGGAATAGACGGCGCAGGTGACCCGCTTTGCCGGAAATGCATGGTCTGGGATGAAGACAAGCAGGACCGCGACATGCTCGCATTTATGAAAAAGCTGATCCGCTTCCGGAAAGACCATCAACAAACCTTGACATACGGCGATCTCGTCTGGCTGAAAACCGATAACGAAAAACAAGTGGTCAGCTTCCTGCGCAAAGGGGAAAAATGCACCTTGCTGTTTGCCTTTAACCGGTCGGACCAAGAACAGGCCATCCCGTGGAGCGAGCTGGATGTAAAACCGGACACCGTAAAAGACGCGTGGGAAAACAAACCGGTTCCAAACAAAACCCTTGTCCTCCCGCCAATGGACTTTGCGATTCTGGAAATCACAAACTGACCTGGCCGGAGCGTTCGTGAAACCCATTCGTCGCTTCCCATTGCGTTTCTAAAAATCACAAACTAACCCTCCCCCTTGCCGGATACCTGGCAGGGGGCTTTTTATTCTGTTACCGTTAACAGAAAATTTTACATTGTAATCGTTTTCTACTCTCTTCTATAATAAGGTTGTACCAAAAAAGGGAGGTTCATAAAATGAAAGTATTCAAGAAGCTGTTCGTGCTTACGCTTGTCTTGGGCGTCATCATGGCGCTCGCCGCGTGCGGGGGATCGAAAAAAACAAACAGCGGATCTTCTCAAGACAGCGGTGACAAAAAGACGCTCACGGTTTCCGTGGAAGAATCTTATGCCGATTATGTCAACAGTATTAAGGGCGATTTTGAAAAGAAAAACAATTGTACTGTAAAAGTGGTCAAAAAGCCGATGTTTGACCAGCTGGAAGCACTGCCTTTGGACGGCCCGGCAGGAAAAGCCCCAGATGTGATGCTCGCTTCTTATGACCGGATCGGCGGACTCGGCCAGCAGGGGCATCTGCTTAAACTGTCCAAAAAAGATGTTAGCGCCTATGATGCAAAAGACCAGCGCCAAGTCATGATCGACAACAAAGTTTACGGCGTCCCGTTCGTCATTGAAACGCTCGTCCTTTATTACAACAAAGATTTGTTGAAAAGCCCGCCAAAAACATTTGCCGATCTTGAAAAATTGGCGAAAGACAGCAAATATAATTTTTCATCCGAATCCGGAAAGAATACAGGATTCCTTGTTAAATGGACGGACTTCTACTATTCTTACGGCTTGCTCGCGGGTTACGGTGGCTATGTGTTCGGCGATAACGGCACAAACACAAAAGATATCGGGTTGAACAATGCCGGTTCCGTAAAAGCCATTACGTACGCCACACACTGGTTTAAAGATATTTGGCCAAAAGGAATGAAAGATACAAAAAGCTCCGGCGACTTTGTAACAGAAGAATTCTCAAAAGGCAAAGCGGCTGCCGTCATTGACGGTCCTTGGTCGGCGGACACCTACGCGAAAGCAAAAGTAAATTACGGCGTAGCCCCGATCCCGACGCTTCCAAACGGCCACAAGTACGAAGCATTCGGCGGCGGAAAAGGATGGGTTGCTTCCAACTATACGAAAGAACCGAAACTTGCGGAAAAATGGATTCAATACGTCACCAACTCCGCAAACAGCTACAAATTCTATGAAAAATACAAAGAAATCCCTGCCAACCCGACTGCGCGCGAAAAAGCGGCTGCGACAAATGATGAACTGACAAAAGCGGTTGTTGAACAGTACAAATCCGACCAGCCGATGCCGAACGTTCCGGAAATGGCAGAAGTCTGGACCGGTATGGAATCGACGATGTTTGACGCAGCGAGCGGCAAGAAAACACCAAAGCAGGCAGCCGATGCAGCGGTGAAGACGATCAAAGACAATATTTCCCAAAAGTATTCCAATAAATAATCCGCTCTATCCATTTCCAGGTGGGGCACTCCCCCACCTGGTTTTCAAAATGGTTAGCAGACCAATAAAGAAATGAGGCAATAAAAAATGGAAACTGCACCGAATAAACTGAAAGACGTCCGCAAAGCAGGCTTTTATTCCCTGATCCCGGGCCTCGGCCAGTTTTATAACAAACAGCCTTTTAAAGGCGTCCTTTTTCTGGCCATTTTTATCCTTTTTGCCATCCAAATGATCGTAGCAGGCATCCCGGCAATAAACGATTTTATCACGCTGGGCTCTGTCCCGCGGGTTGACCATTCGCTGTTTCTGCTGATCAAGGGTTCCCTGCAAATCATTTTAATTGCAATTTTTCTTGCTTTTTATTTGCTGAATATTTATGATGCCCGGCGTGTTGCCGCCATCTGGAACTTAAAGGGGACAGCCAACACATCCACCAAGGCCATTTTAAAAAACGCATGGGATGCAGGCTTTCCTTATTTGCTGACGATTCCGGCCTATGTGGCCATGACATTCGTCATCATTTTTCCTGCGCTTGTGACGCTGTTCACTGCTTTTACAAACTATGATTTTTATCATATTCCGCCTTTCCGCTTGATTGACTGGGTCGGGATCAAAAATTTCTTAAATATTTTTTCGCTTAGCTCGTATCGGGCCACGTTTACAAGTGTGCTCAGCTGGACAATCATCTGGACATTATGCGCGACCACCGGCCAGATTGTGCTCGGCATTTTAACAGCCTGTGTGGTAAACCAGCCTTTTATCAAAGGGAAAAAGCTGTTTCGGATCATTTTTTTGCTGCCATGGGCGGTGCCGGCCTTTATTACCATTATGAGCTTTTCCAACATTTTCAATGACAGTATCGGTGCCATCAATGCCCAGGTCATTCCGCTGCTCAACCATCTTCTGTTTACCGACATTCCGGCCATCTCGTGGAAAACGGATCCGTTCTGGACAAAAGTGGCCTTGATCATGATCCAGACATGGCTCGGTTTCCCGTATATTTATGTGATGGTCACCGGCGTTCTGCAGTCGATCCCGGGCGATTTATACGAAGCCGCCATCATTGACGGCGCAAATTTCTGGCAAAAGTTCCGCAGGATTACCCTGCCGATGATTTTATTTGCCACCGCGCCTGTTCTGATCACCCAGTACACATTTAATTTTAATAACTTCTCAATTATTTATCTCTTTAATAACGGCGGGCCGGGCAGTGTCGGAGCGGGGGCCGGGTCGAGCGATATTTTAATTTCCTGGATTTATAAACTGACGACCGGGACATCGCCGCAGTACGCGATGGCCGCGGCGATTACCCTTATGATTTCATTTATTGTAATTGCCGTCTCGATGATCGCCTTTAAAAAGACAAACGCTTTCGGCAATGAGGAGATGATGTAGGATGAAGGCGTTAATGAAAAATCAAAAATTTACCCGTTTCTGGAACCGGTTTTTCACCTATGCATTTTTAATCCTATTAAGTGTGATCATTCTGTACCCATTGCTCATTACAGCGTCGTCTGCTTTCCGGGAGTCCAATATCGTTTCCTTCCAGCTGGATTTTCATTCCCACTGGACATTGGACAATTTCCGCCAGCTGTTTACCCAGACGCTGTATCCGGAATGGTATAAAAACACGCTTATCATCGCGGTAGCAACGATGGTTTTACAGGTCGTCATCGTGACGCTTGCCGGCTACACTTACAGCCGCTACCGTTTTAAAGGAAGAAAGTACAGCCTTGTCTTTTTCCTGATCATCCAAATGGTTCCGACAATGGCGGCCCTGACCGCATTTTATGTACTGGCGAATATCCTGGACGCGCTGGACACGTACTGGTTTTTAACCTTGCTTTATGTTGGCGGCGGCATTCCGATGAATACGTGGCTGATGAAAGGGTATTTCGATACGGTGCCGCGCGATTTGGACGAATCTGCAAGAATTGACGGGGCCGGCCATTTGCGCGTATTTTGGCAAATTGTGCTCCCGCTTGTTAAACCGATGCTTGCCGTCCAGGCACTCTGGGCATTTATGGGGCCGTTCGGGGATTATTTGCTGGCCAAATTTTTGCTCCGGACACCGGAACATTTAACCGTGGCAGTCGGCCTCCAGCAATTTATTTCCAACCCGACCCAGCAAAAGGTGACGCTCTTTGCTGCCGGCGCCATTTTAGCCGCGCTGCCAATCTGTATTTTGTTTTTCTTCCTGCAAAAAAACTTTGTATCCGGGCTGACGTCGGGCGGCACAAAAGGATAAAGGGCGTAACGGGATGGACAGCTTTAACAGCTGCCGGCCCGGGCGGAAAAAACTTGTAAAAAACATAGCATACTTTATTGAAATGTGGGATTGCTTATGGAACAGATTCAAAGATTCCCTGCTGGTTATTTTGCGATGATCGTTTCACCTGTAAAAATTTTCCGGTACCGGGGTGCGCTTAGCGTTTGGAAACTGATTCTCATTTTTCTCTTTTTAAACGCCTGCCTGATTGCCCCGCTTTCACTCTCTTTTGCGCGGGCAGGAAATATCAGCTTAGAGCAAGTGGCGCCGCATTTAAATGCAGCGATACAAACCGGGTATACCGGGCAGAACGCCGTCCTTTCCTTTCAAAACGGCGTGCTCCAATCCGGCAACGCGTGGACAAAGGAGCACGGAGATACGATTATCTCCTTTGATCCGCGCAAAACCACGGCCGTTTCGGAAAGCCGTTACCATACAAAAGTCGCGCATTACAAAAATGCGCTCCTTTTCCGGAAAGACCGGCTCATTCTGGCTGATGAAAACGGCTTTGGCTTTTCCGTCCGCTACCCGGCCGGAAACGAGAAGATCACGATCCAAAACGGCCGTGATCTTGCTTCTTTTGCCGGCGCTCTCTGGTTCCGGCAACATAAAGTCATCCTGATTCCGCTTGTTTCATGCCTGATCGGAATCCTGTTTCTTTTCAGCAATATACTTTTAATGGGGGCAGTGTCCCTGATACTTTGGCTGACACGTTTTTCAAGTTTTTCCGGCATCCGTTCATTGAAACAGGCTGCAACCATTACACTATCTGCAGCAGGAGTTCCGTCCATTATTGCCATGTTGGCAGGCTTTGCCGGCGCAGGTGCTGCAACAATGATGATGATCCAATCACTGGGCATGGTGCTTTTCATTGCGATGATTTTTTTAAAAACAAAATTTCTGACGGACGACATGTAAGTACAAGATGCTGACGAGGAGGATTTCTAATGTATTACAACCGGCTTTTCGATGTAGATGAATGGACTTTAAAAACAACGAAGCTCCACCGTGAACATATCCGGCTTCAGGAAAGCATCACTTCTTTAGGAAACGGCTATATGGGAATGCGCGGAAATTTCGAGGAGTCTTATTCCGGGGATCATCACCAGGGCACATATATTGCAGGGGTCTGGTACCCGGATAAAACAAGGGTGGGCTGGTGGAAAGTCGGCTATCCCGATTATTTCGGAAAAGTCATTAACGCGGTCAATCTTGCCGGGTTGCGCGTCTGGATTGATCAAGAGGAAATTGACCTGTTTCTGGACCCGCTCGAACAATTTCAGCTGGAACTTGATATGAAAAATGCCGTCTTGCGCCATTCCTATCTTGTCGAAAAGTCCGGCAAGAAAGTCAAAATTGAATTTGAACGCTTTTTCAGCATTGTCCATAAAGAAATTGTCGCGATCCGAATCCGTGCCACCAATCTTGGCAATCCGGCCGTACTCACATTAAAACCTTTCCTGGACGGCAATGTCAAAAACGAAGACGCCAATTATGATGAAATGTTCTGGACGGAAATCCGGTCTGAGGCAACGGAAGACAAGGCCGCGGTTGTCACGGAAACAATCGAAAACCCGTTTGGCGTTCCCCGTTTTACCGTAGCAGCCGCCATGGGCAATCTGACGGAGGCAACGCTTGCTTCCTGTGAGTCGGATACGCTTTATGCCGGCCATGTATATGAAAAAACGCTCGGCGAAAACGAGTCGCTCCTTCTGGATAAAATGGTTTCTGTCACGACAAGCCGGGACTATGAAAAGGATGCGCTCCTCCCCCGCGCCTACGAATTGCTTGAACAGGCTTTGGAAAACGGGTACGAAAAGCTGTATGAGGAGCACGCAGCAGCCTGGCATAAACGGTGGGAGAAAGCAGACGTCCGCATTTCCGGCGATCCGGAAGCCCAGCAAGGGATCCGCTTTAACCTATTTCAGCTTTTTTCGACCTATTACGGCGATGATCCGCGCTTAAACATCGGCCCGAAAGGTTTCACCGGCGAAAAATACGGCGGCGCGACGTACTGGGATACAGAAGCCTATGCCGTACCCATGTATCTGGCTGTTGCCACGCCGGAAGTCACAAGAAATTTACTGCTCTACCGCTACCATCAGCTCCCCGAGGCGTATGAAAATGCAAAAAAACTCGGGCTGAAAGGCGCTTTATACCCGATGGTCACTTTTACCGGAATCGAATGCCATAACGAATGGGAAATCACATTCGAAGAAATTCACCGGAACGGCGCCATTGCTTATGCCATTTACAATTATGTCAATTACACCGGCGATAAAGCCTACATCAGCCAGTACGGGATTGATGTCCTCGTGGGCATCAGCCGCTTTTTCGCCGACCGTGTCCATTTTTCCAAGCGGAAGCAAAAATACATGATCCATGGCGTGACCGGCCCGAACGAGTATGAAAACAATGTCAACAACAACTGGTACACAAACCGGATTGCCGTCTGGACGCTTAAATACACCCTTGCGTCCCTTGATTTTGCCGGTGCGGAAAAAGCAGCCGCGCTGAATGTTACGGATGAAGAACGCGCGCATTGGCAGGATATTATCGGCCGGATGTATTTCCCGTATGATGAAGAGCTGGGCATTTTTCTGCAGCAGGACGGATTCCTGGATAAACCGATCAAACCGGCCGCCTGCCTCCCGAAAGAAGACCTGCCGCTCAACCAGCACTGGTCATGGGACCGGATCCTCCGCTCCTGTTATATTAAGCAGGCAGACGTCCTGCAAGGGTTTTATTTCTTCAATGATGAGTTTACAATAGAGGAAAAGCGGCGCCATTTTGAATTTTACGAACCGCTCACCGTCCATGAATCGAGCCTCTCCCCTTGCGTCCATGCGATTCTGGCGGCTGAGCTCCGGAAAGAAGACAAAGCGGTCGAACTGTATAAACGCACGTCCCGGCTTGATCTTGACAACTATAACCATGATACGGAAGACGGGTTGCACATCACGTCCATGGCCGGAAGCTGGCTCTCCATTGTCCACGGGTTTGCCGGCATGCGCACCTTCCATGAAACCTTGTCGTTTGCGCCGTTTTTGCCGAAAGACTGGGATGAATACGCATTTAAAGTCAATTACCGGCACCGCCTCCTTGAAGTGAAAGTGAACAAAAGAGAAGTCGCCGTCTCCCTTCTGGAAGGCAAACCGCTTCAATTGAAGTTATATGGGGAATTCATCCATCTAACAAATACGTACACGAAGGAGTATGAGCTGTCATGACAGAATGGTGGAAAAAAGCCGTTGTTTACCAGATTTACCCGCGCAGTTTTTATGATACAAATGGTGACGGGATCGGCGATTTGCGGGGAATTATGGATAAGCTCGACTATTTGAAAACACTCGGGATCGACTGCATCTGGATCAGCCCGGTGTACGACTCGCCGCAGGATGACAATGGCTACGATATCCGTGACTACCGCAAGATCGACAAGATGTTCGGGACAAATGAAGATATGGACCGCCTGCTTGACGAAGCCCATGCACGCGGGATCAAAATCGTGATGGATCTTGTCGTGAACCATACCTCCGATGAACATGCCTGGTTTGTCGAAAGCCGGAAATCGAAGGATAATCCGTACCGCGACTTTTATTTTTGGAAAGACCCGAAACCGGACGGCACCCCTCCGAACAACTGGGGCTCGATGTTTTCCGGTTCCGCCTGGGAGTACGACGAAACAACCGGGCAATACTATTTGCACTATTTTTCAAAGAAACAGCCTGACTTAAACTGGGAAAACGAAAAAGTGCGGAAAGAGATTTACGATATGATGAAGTTCTGGATGGATAAAGGGGTGGACGGCTGGCGCATGGATGTGATCGGCTCGATTTCCAAGTTTCTTGATTTTCCTGATTATGAACTTCCGGAAGGGCAAAAATACGGCATTGGCAAGTATCATGCAAACGGGCCGCGCCTCCATGCGTTCATCCAGGAAATGAACCGCGAAGTGCTGTCAAAATACGACTGCATGACTGTCGGGGAAGCCATCGGATCCGATGTCGAAATCGCCAGGAAATATACAGGGCCGGACCACCATGAACTCAATATGATTTTTAATTTTGAACATATGGATGTCGATACGAAACCGGGCAGCCCTGCCGGCAAATGGGCTTTGAAGCCTTTTGACCTGGTCGAATTGAAACAAATCCTTTCCCGCTGGCAATATGAGCTCGCGGATACCGGCTGGAATGCGCTCTATTTTGAAAACCATGACCAGGCGAGGGTGGTATCGCGCTGGGGCAATGATACAACGTACCGGGCAGAATGTGCCAAAGCGTTTGCCACCATTTTGCACGGGCTGAAAGGGACCCCTTTTATTTATCAAGGGGAAGAAATCGGGATGGTGAACGCCGATCTCGAACTCGAAGAATATGATGACATTGAAATCCGGAATGCTTATCAAGAGCTTGTGATGGAAAACCAAATCATGTCGAAAGATGAATTTTTAACAGCTGTCCGAAAAAAAGGACGCGACAATGCACGGACGCCGATGCAGTGGGACGGCAGTTTGAATGCCGGCTTTACAACCGGAACACCGTGGCTTAAAGTCAATTCCCGCTATTCGGAGATCAACGTGGCAAAAGCGCTTCAAGAGCCTGATTCGATTTTTTATTACTATCAATCTTTGATTAAGCTGCGGCATTCATACGATGTGTTTACAGACGGCCGGTATGAGCTGCTGATGCCGGACCATCCGCATTTGTACGTGTACACGAGGGAAAATGAATCGGAAAAACTGCTCGTTGCCGCCAACTTAAGCGAAAACACGGTAAGCTTTGATCAACCGGATGGCAACTGGAAACTGCTGCTTGGAAACTATGAAGATACGCGCTCCAGCACGCTGTTCCGCCCGTATGAAGCAGGAATTTATTATCTGGAAAAATAGATTTTTGTGCTATGTTCACCCGATTGCCTTTGGATGCAAAGAGCGTGTTTGTACGGCGGTTGCTCCGCCATACGCCTCCGCTTTGCCCGGTTGCTTTTTTATGCAAAGAGCCCTCTATCCTGCGTATGAGGGGCTCTTTGCTGTTTCTTTGGTTTGGTAGATTTTTGGCTGAAAGTCTAGGCACGTTTCTTTCGCAGGAGATATGGCTGGAATTTGTCCCGCTTCTTATCGCAGACGCCTCCCTACGATCACTTTTGAACGAAATTCTGACCGCTTTCTTAACGTAGATGCGGCCTATGTGAAGAAAGGCCGGCTTTTTCCCCCGCTTGCTTCACTTAGAGGTGGTCTATGTGAAGGAAGAGATCCTTTTTGGCTCGGTTTCTTAATGTGGACGCGCTCTATGTTAAGAAACAAGCTCATTTTCCTCCGCTTCCTTAACGTAGACGCGCTCTATGTTAAGGAAGCACCTCATTTTCCCTCGCTTCCTTAACGTAGACACGCTCTATGTGAAGGAAGCACCTCATTTTCCCTCGCTTCCTTAACGTAGACGCGCTCTATGTTAAGAAACTATCTCATTTTCCTCCGCTTCCTTAACGTAGACGGGCTCTAAGTTAAGAAACAAGCCCATTTTCCTCCGCTTCCTTAACGTAGACGCGCTCTATATTAAGAAAGCACCTCATTTTCTATCGCTTCCTTAACGTAGACGCGCTCTATGTTAAGAAACTATCTCATTTCCCTCGCTTCCTTAACGTAGACGCGCTCTATAGCCAAGTTCCCGACCGCTTCCCTTACATTGAACCCGTCCAATCTCCATTCCACATGACAAAGCTTGCCGGAAAATATCCTTTGCCAAAAATGAAAGACAGCCGCCGGAAAAAACTGGCAGCTGTCTTTCACGTATCATCTATTTAGGAAACCGTAATGGCCTTGACCACTTCTTCCAGCTGCATGCCTCTTGAGGCTTTGACCAGAATCAAATCGCCGGCTCCGATTTTTCCTTTCAACATATCGATCAACCGCTCCTTGTCCTCAAACGCAAACACGCGGTTGCCCGGAAAATCGCAAGCTTCCGCGATCAAACGGCCCAACTTGCCATATGTAAAAACAAAATCAATTTTTTCAGGGTTCAAGCTGCGGCCGACCTCCCTGTGAAACGCCGCTTCCTTTTCACCTAGTTCAAGCATATCCCCGAGCACGAGGATTTTCCGGCCCGTTCCTTCAAACTGCTCCACAAGCCGGATGGCCGCACGCATCGACGTCGGGCTTGCATTATATGCATCGTTGATGATTTTTGAACCGTTGATGCCATCCGCCATTTCCATCCGCATTGCGCTCAGCCTCGTTTTCCCTAGGCCTGCGCGGATTTCCTCAAATGGCATGCCAAACTCGCGGCCGGCAAGAATGGCGGCAAGCGAATTGATAACATTGTATTCGCCAAGGACAGGCAGATGAAAACCGATATCCCCCGAAGCATTTGTCCGGAACGCGCTGCCGTTTGTCTCATGTCTCCATCCCACCGGATAAAGATCATTTCCGTGCCCTTTGCCGAACGTCTTTGTCCGGATGCCGGTAATGTTTGGCACCCGTTCCTGCAAAAGCGGTTCGTCCCCCATATAGATCAGCAGCCCGTTTTCCGGAAGGCCTTCTGTAATTTCGAGTTTTGCATCGGCAATCGCTTCACGGGAACCGAGATTTTGAATATGCGCCTCGCCAATATTTGTAATAATGGCCACATCCGGACGGGCAATCGATGTTAGAAAAGAAATTTCCCCTTTTGCACTCATGCCCATTTCCACCACGGCGATTTCCGTGTCTTCATCAAGGGACAAAAGCGTTAACGGAACGCCCTGGTGGTTGTTAAAATTGCCTTCCGTTTTTTGCACTTTAAATTTTTCGGAAAGGACGGAGGCGACCATATCTTTTGTTGTCGTTTTGCCGTTGCTGCCGGTAATGCCGACAACTTTTGCCCGCAAGGCGTTCCGGTAGCTTTTTGACAGTTCTTGCAAGCTCTTCTCTGTGTCTTCCACGATAAGAAGCGGCACGTTCGCCGGCGGGTTTGGCACATCTTTTTGCCAGAGGGATGCAGCTGCGCCTCTGCGGAACGCGTCTTCCACATATTGATGGCCGTCCGCATGTCTGCCAGTAAGCGGCACATACAGATTCCCTTTTTCGATTTTGCGCGAATCAATGCATACACCTTGTACAAGCGTTTCGTTGCGCTGCAGTTCTTCCCCGTTTTCCACATGGATCATTCCGGTCATTTCCCGGATCGTCCGTCTGATCATTTTCGCTCTTTTCCTCCTTGAAAACAGAACGGGAACCATTCAGAATGGTTCCAAACTAAGATTTGGAAAGTATCTCGTCCGCTTAAAATTCAGAACGGGAACCATTCAGAATGGTTCCAAACCCCGTTACAAAGTATATTTAATCCGCTGTTTTTCAGCATGCCGCTCCAGGGCAAGTTCAATCAGCCTTTCGATCAGCTGCGGGTAATCCAGCCCCGCCTCTTTCCACAGAAGCGGAAACATGCTGAATGGCGTAAATCCGGGCATCGTATTGATTTCATTGATGATCACCCGTTCGTCTTCTGTCACAAAAAAGTCAGCGCGCACCAGCCCCGAGCAGTCGAGTGCTTTAAATGCCGTAATCGCAGCTTCGGTTAGCTTTTTATATACCGTTTCGGAAATTTCGGCCGGAATGATTAACGCCGTTTCCCCGTCTTCGTATTTCGCTTTATAATCGTAAAAATCTTTTTTCGCGACAATTTCGCCGGCAACGGAACATTGCGGATCGTCATTCCCAATCACGCCAAGTTCAATTTCCCTGGCCGTGACGCCTTCTTCGACAATGATTTTCCGGTCGTACTGAAAGGCTTCCTTAAATGCTGCTTCCAACTCCGTGCGGTTTTTACACTTACTGATCCCGACGCTTGAACCGAGATTCGCCGGTTTGACGAAACAAGGGTAGCCGGTCTTTTCTTCCACTTGTTGAAAACAGGTTTCGGGCGCATTTTCCCATTCACTCCGGATAAAAGAAACATATTTCACTTGGTCGAGCCCGGCTTGTGCAAACAGGTTTTTCATAATTACTTTATCCATTCCGGCTGAAGAGGCAAGCACGCCGTTTCCGACATACGGCAGGTTTAACAGTTCAAGCATGCCCTGTACGGTGCCGTCTTCCCCGTTTGGCCCGTGCAGCAGCGGAAAAATGACGTCATAGCCGCCTTTTTCACCCGATACAGTGGTTGACAGCGCATTGGGGGCCATTTTCTTTCCGTCACGGAACTCAAGCTGTTTCACGGTTTCAACAGGTCCGGTTAAAAGCGGCCCTTTTATCCAGTCCCCTTCCGTTGTAATGAAGATGGGGTAAATATCGTATTTTTCGTGATCCAAGGCCTGTATTACAGCTTTGGCGGTTTGCAGGGATACTTCGTGTTCAGCGGATTTCCCGCCGTAAAGCAAACAGATTTTCTTTTTCATTGTCATCCTCCATCATACGAACAGGATATTCCTATTTTAACATTTTACACACCCGGTGTGCGCCAAATTTGCCATTTTGATTTGTTCAGTTTCTTCCCTATTGTATGGCAAAACGGGCATTTGTGTAACACGATTTGTTCAGGATTTTTTTAACAGGGGGCTGTTTCCCGTTGCGCTTTGCGACTTGAAAGATGGTGCCCGTTAAAAAACGCCGTCGTCTGCAGCCCTAAAGATGGTTTTACTAAAAAGGTTTTCCGCCGCTATCCATTTTAAAAATAAAACAGGACCCGATACCATTGAAATGCGGGGGATCGGCCCTGACGTTGAAGAGGATTTTGCATCATGAAAAGCGGGGTGGCTTCCTTCCCCGCTTTTCTATCGTAAAACGCGCCAGCTACTTTTCACTGCAGCATGGACGTCTAATGAATTAAAATTTTCCATTCCTGCATCCTGCGGTCATAGACCATTTTTCCATCGATTGGCGTGCCGGAGATGGCGGCATATTCTTCGTGCATTTCATCCATATCATGAAAATCGCCGATCGTCCAAAACGGGATTTCAATTTGCACCCGGGTCTGCACGGCATATTCCATCGAAATAACCATCCCTTCCTTCATCTTCTCCGAAAGCGGCAACAGCACCTCCACCGGGATAGCGGGCAATGCTTTCCGCTTTTTCCGCCCGAACAGAAACGGTTTCTCTCCTTTGATCCTGTTGATCCGCTCGGCAACCACATAGCCAAGCATCGCATAAAAATCACGGAAAGAACGGAAATAAATTTTGCTGTAGTAGCCGTCATCCTGCGATAAATAGACGAAATGGTTATTTAATTTCCGGTAAAAAGGCATCCGCAAATGATGTTTCATATGGCTCAGATACAGCAGTTCCGCAATTTCATACCCCTCCAGCAGATCGAGCCCTTCCTCATCCTCAAAATCCACCCAGCAAAAATCCCCGTAGCTGTAAATGTCTTCTTCTAGCAGGCGCCCGATCGTTTCCTCATCCGCATATTCAAACAGCGTATGTAAATTTACAGTGCCTGCCTCAAATTGATGACGGAGAAGAAGGAGATTCGTCAAATTGGGAAAAGCATGGTAAAATTCATAAAAACAGATGCCGTGCAATAAAACATAGTGATTCACTTCATTCGCGTGAACATATATGAGCTCCCTGTTGCCACCATGGTTTTTCAAACGATTACCCCCGATTGTGCAGAACATGTTATGGACTAAAACCTGCCAGTTCTCATAATTTTATTTTAACAAATTTGGCAAAAAAATTGGATTTTTATTTCATTCCTATCTGAAAATCGTGCATCCTTTATCCTCACTGATGATTATAATGTATTTCCACTAAATGCAAAACCATATACCCCCTAAACCAGTATGATCATTTTTACCGGGAGAAGATGCGCCTTGTGCTTGCAGTTCTGATTGAAATGATTCAAAATATGGATAGGAATATACAGAAAACGACGAATTACTTTCTTGTTCCCGGGCAAGCCCCGTTTTTTCTCCTGTTTTTCGGGAACAGTATACAGGAAGAGTCTCTTAAGGAGGTGCATGTCTTGCCGAATCAGGGGCCATGTAAAACGATTCGTTTTTGCATCTCTTGGCAGGACAAACCATGCTGACGATCAAATTGCTTATTATTGTCTTATTAATCGGGGCCAATGCGTTTTTTGTCGCCTCGGAATTTTCTCTCGTAAGGGTGCGAACATCGAGAATTGACCAGCTCATTGCGGAAGGCAACAAAAAAGCCGCTTCCGCCAAAAAAGTAATCTCCAGCCTGGACAGCTATCTGTCGACAACACAGCTGGGCATCACCGTGATTTCTCTTGTTCTTGGGTGGCTGGGCGAGCCGACATTAAGGGTGATTTTTAATCCGCTTTTAATCAAACTCCATGTTCCCGGTACACTCATCCACGTGGTGACCTTTATTCTTTCTTTTCTCATCATCACCTTTTTCAGCGTCGTGGTTGGGGAGCTTGCACCGAAAAATATTGCTATCCAGACAGCAGAAAATATTGTGCTGCTCGTCGCCAAACCGCTGATTTTCATCAACAAAATCATGTATCCCTTTACGTGGACGCTGAACAAGTCTTCGCGGCTTGTGACAAAAGCGCTCGGTTACGACATGCAATCGGACAATGAAATCACCCATTCGGAGGAAGAACTGCGGATTATCCTGTCGGAAAGCTTAAAAAGCGGTGAAATTAACCAGTCCGAATATAAATATGTCAACAATATATTTGAATTCGATAACCGGATCGCAAAAGAAATTATGGTTCCCCGCACAGAAGTAGTCACGGTCGACAAGAGTGACCGGATTGCCGATCTCATCCGGCTGGCACAATCTGAAAAATATACACGCTACCCGGTTACAGACGGGGACAAGGACAATGTCATCGGCGTGCTCAACATGAAAGAAGTGCTGACGGATTGTGTTTCAAACCCGGATCTCAGGGATGATGCGACGATTGAACCGTATATTAATCCGATTATCCATGTCATTGAAACGGTACCGATTCAGGGTGTTCTTGCTCGCATGCAAAAGGACAACACCCATATGGCCGTTTTACTGGATGAATATGGCGGGACTGCCGGCATTATTACAGTCGAGGACATTTTAGAGGAAATCGTTGGTGAAATCCGGGACGAGTTTGATACGGATGAAATCCCGCTTATCCAAAAGATCGGGGATGCGCATTATATTTTGGACGCCAAAGTGCTGATTGAAGATGTAAATGACCTCCTTGCGATCGAAATTCCCGATGATGATGTGGATACGATCGGCGGATGGCTGTTGACACAGAAATACGATTTAAAAAAGGGCGATTCCGTGCCGTTCCAATCGTATGACTTTAAAGTAAAAGATATGGAAGGTTCGCACGTCCTGTATGTGGAAGTATCAAAAAAACAGGAAGCAGCTTCCTCCTAACGGGGGCTGCGCAACCTGGTTTTTCCTGCTTTTGAATAAATTGAATTTTCCTAATTACATTTTATTTCTAACCGATACGTTTGACTGTATGGTATTTATGTTTTATAATAGTCGTAATATAAGTGTGCTTTTTCAGAGATTGGGGTGATTCCAATGGGGCTTTGTACCGCATCGGGGAATTAGCATCCATTGCCAATGTTTCAAAACGGACCATTGATTACTACACCCGGCTCGGGCTGTTAAAACCACAACGTACCGGTGCAAATTACCGGATTTATGACGAAAACGCCGTAAACGAACTGCAGTTTATAGAAGAATGCAAAAAAATGCATCTTCCGCTGAAGGCGATCCGGGCCAAACTGGAATGCAGAAGGAACGGCATATTGAATGCACATGCCTTAATCCAGCAATTGAACCTCTTCTCCGAACAGCTAAAACAGCTCAATACGGAACTGAAGGATATAACACCGAATCTGGAAAAACTGCCGGAAGCGCAAAAAGAAACATTGCGCAATCAATTATCGGGAGACAGCCTGGCACTCGTCCAGTCCCTTTCCTCCATTTTAAACAGGGAAGTGGTTTGGCACTAAAATCGGGAATAGAATCATTCAATTTTGTAAAAATACAGGAGGTGACTCCTGCCCCGTCTCTATTCGGAGCAGGGAAACTTATTTGGACATATTTAAATTGGTGCTGATTTTTATATTAATCGCACTTTCCGCTTTTTTTGTAGCTTCAGAGTTTGCAATCGTAAAGATTAGAAGTTCCCGGATTGACCAACTCATCGAAGAAGGAAACAAAAAAGCGATTTCGGTAAAAAACATCATCACAAATCTTGATGAGTATTTATCGACCTGCCAATTGGGCATCACCATCATTTCGCTTCTGATCGGATGGATCGGAGAAGAAACCGTATCGCATCTTCTCGCCCCCGTGTTCGGGCTGTTGCATCTTCCGGAGTCTTTTGGCGCCGTTTTCTCCGTCATCCTTGCCTTTGCTGTCATTACCTTTGTGCATGTTGTGGCAGGAGAACTTGCACCAAAAACAGTTGCGATTCAAAAAGCGGAAACCATTGTGTTTCTTGCAGCAAAGCCGTTAATTTTGTTCCACAGGCTGATGTACCCGTTTATTTGGCTATTGAACAGTTCTGCCGGCCTGATTACAAAAATGGTTGGGATGGAATCCGCATCCCGGCATGACGTCGCCCATACGGAAGAGGAATTGCGGTTTATCCTGTCTGAAAGCTATAAAAATGGTGAAATCAATCAATCAGAGTTTAAATATGTAAATAAAATTTTTGAGTTTGATAACCGGATTGCGAAAGAAATTATGGTGCCAAGAACCGAGATTGTCTCCCTTTCCAAAGGTGATTCCCTCCGGACGTTCATGGACCTCGTGCAGGAAGAACGGTTTACCCGCTACCCTGTCATTGACGGAGATAAGGACCATATTATCGGGATCATCAATTTAAAGGAAGTCTTAACCGATGTACTGAAAAAACAGGCTCCCCCTTCGTCACTGGAAGCGTATGTCCGGCCGATTATCCGCGTGATCGACACGATTCCGATTAATGAGCTGCTCGTCATGATGCAAAAAGAGCGCATTCACATGGCCGTCTTGCTTGATGAATACGGCGGCACGAGCGGCATTGTGACGGTCGAGGATATTTTGGAGGAAATCGTCGGTGAAATCCGTGACGAATTTGACATGGATGAGGTGCCGCTGATCCGGAAAGTCAAGGACGGTCACTTTATTATCGACTCGAAAGTACTGATCAGTGAAGTGAATGACCTGCTCGGCACACAAATTTCCGATGAAGACATTGATACCCTCGGCGGCTGGATTTTAACCAAAAAGATCGAGGCGAAGCAGGGCGACACGGTTGAATTCGGGGATTACACCTTTACGATCAGTGAAATGGAAGATATGCATATCCGCTATATCGAGGTGAAAAAGAAAGCGGCACGGCCGGCGGTTCAAACTGCAAAACAGGAACCCGTGTCCATGCTTCAAAATGAATCCGGACATCCTGAAATGTTAAAAGCTTTTGAGTAATGGAAGGCAGCAAAAACCTGCCTCGGTGCAAGCCAAAACCAAAAAAACGCGGACGATCGCTTGGTCGCCCGCGTTTTTCCGCTCCGCAAAACAGGAATTAATGTTTTTTGTAAACCGGTTGCAACTTTCTCCCTTCCAGCACTTCGAACAATTCCAGCCGGGATTTCGTAAAAGAGGTTTTAATTCCCATTTCCGAAAAAGCCGATATCATCTTTATTAAATGATCATGGTTTTTTTTCATACGACCACCTCATCTATCATGGATTTCCGTACTGTTTCCTTATCTGTATATGTATTCCCATCTATATAGGATTTTACACGGCATTTCTTAAAGTTTTATGAAAATTTTCTTGTCTTACTCTTAATATAGCAAAAAAATTAAAAAAATATAAGGGTTTTCATCAAAATTGTTTGATTTCCTTTCATAAGTCTGCGAGAAGAACAAATAGACCGGTTGCGGCTGCCCTCTTTTCCGCACTGGACATCAACAGAAATGTGTATTATGCTAAATAGTTGAATTATCACTTGCCACAAACCGAAGCAGCCTGTCTGCTTTTCGTTTTACATATTTTTCCAAGGAAGTGTGTCGCCCTATGGCCGCCTTACTGAACGATTATGCCACAAAACTTCAGAACCGGTTGCAGCCGGAGCGCGAATCCCACCAGAAACTGGTGCAAAAAGGGCTGCTGTTGTACCGCCAGCATCTCGTCCATGCCAAACGGGTTTCGGGGCGGTTTTTGCGCGGGAAAGTCCAGGATGTGACACCGGTGGATTGCGAGCTGGACCTGCTTGACCCGTTGAATTTTGACTGTGCCTGCCCCCATGACGGTTTTTGCCGCCACCTGATGGCTTTGTTTTTCTCTGCCTACAGTGAAGCAAACAGTGTATTCGACTGGGTCCGCGAGTGGAAGCGCCGCAGTACGGACGGGGACATCCTGCAATCCGTGAAGCGGGCAAGCGATTTGCTGGAGAAAAAAAAGCCGGAAACAACCGGGCAAACCATCAGCATGTGGCTGGATGATTTCCATACCGCGTTTGAAGAGATCAATGTGAAGGATGAATTTCTTCTCGATCTCTCGGCAAGGGAAGTTTACCGCCGGCTCACCCTTTTTTTGCCGGTCGAACGGGAATGGGAACCGCTTTACAGACTGGCCGCTGCCTATGAATTGTTTAAATACCTTCACACGGTTTGTTTGAAAAATGGCTTTTTTTCGTCCGCGGCTCTCATGCAGTTTTTGGCCGGCGAAGCGGAAGAGGCGGCAAACCGGCTGTCGTCCGCAGCGCTCCCGTTTGCTTTTGATCCGTTTATTGCTTATTTTCGCGAGAACACCCGCGAGCTGGCGGACAGTGCATCCATCTATGAACTGGAAACCGTTGATTTTTACCGGATGCTCTGGTCGCGCCTGCTCAAGAAAGAAAATTGGCGGAAAGAGGAAGAGGCGCGTTTAAGAAAGGAAATTTTAAACAGCATTGACGCCGGTGAAAACCTCTCCACTCTGAAGGTGCTCTGCTTTATACATCTCGCCTTTTTGCTCGGGAATGACGACACCGCGCTGTTTTTTCTCGGGCAGCTGGCTGCAAGCGGCGCCCATACAGCCGTATATATGCCGTACTGGTTTTTGGAACTGAAAGCAGATGAGAGGCTGTCCCGCTATATTTCCGCCGCCGTGCCGATGATCCCGCGCCTTTTGGAAACATGCGGGGATGACTATGACAAGGCTGCCTATATGCGAATGTTTTTCCGCTCCATCAATGAACAGGCGCTCTCCGCCCAGCAGCTGAAATTACTGGAAAAACTGTACCGCGCCTTTTTGCCTGTCAGCGCCCCGAAATACGGGGATATTTTATTTTTATCCGCAAGATACAGGGAGTGGGCGGAACTCCAGACACTGATCGGCAATACACCCGAGGATATGGCAAAAGAAAAACTCGAACGGGTTGCAAAGCAAGCACCTGAAGTCCTCCTCCCTCTTTACCACCGGGCGGTCGGCATCTGTATCGGGGAAAAAAACCGGAAGTCCTATCAAAAAGCCGTCCGCTATTTGAAAAAATTAAAAGCCATTTACCGGAAACGCCATGAAGAGGAAAGGTGGTACGCATTCTTTGACGAAATCAAGGAACGGACAAAACGGATGCGCGCTTTTCAGGAAGAATGCAGGAGGGGAAATTTGACCGATGCAGATGGAATATGATGTAAAAATCAATATACAACCGGATCCGGGCGGGCGTTATTTCTTATATGCCGAAGACCGGGCCGGAAACGAAGCCGATCCTTCCTACTGGGCGCCGTCTTTGTTGATGTGGCATGAAGAAAGTTTTTATGGCGCCTTCATACCGTACACGCGTTTCGGAAACCGCAGCGGGATTTTGGCCGACAGCTTTACGCTTTTGTCCCTGCTCGGAAAAGAAGGTTTCAGTTCGATGTTGCGATGGGATTGGGATGAACGCGGGCAAATTTATCTTGCTGTGGCTCCCGTGCTGCTTGATGCCGTTTTAAGCGGCGGCTGGCTTGCGACAGCGGCTGCACTTCCGGAAGAAGAAGCATGGGCGATAGAGCTGCCTGATACCGTCATCCACGAGTTCAACCCGTCATTTTGGGACCGGGAGCTGGATGAAAAACCTTTGTCGCGCGTGCTCTCCGAATGGTACGGAGAAGCGGCCCGTTCTTTTATCGCCAGCCGGCCGCAATTGAAGCGGCAATTCATGGAGCTGAAAAAATCAGGCTTTACAAACCAGGAACTCACCTCCTATTTTGACAAGCGACGCTTTCAACTATGGGCGGGCGAAGCGTCCCTCCCCTTTACAATTGGGATCCGCCTTTTTGAACCTGACACGGATGGGGGGTACTGGAAGCTTGAGACCGTGTTGCGCGACCGTGATAAACCGGAACGGCTGCTCGTCTACCCTCGGCAAAAGCTGTATAAAAAATGGCAGCCATTTGAAGAAGAGATCCGGCTCGAACAGGCAAGATGGGGAAAATTGTTCCCTTGGCTTCATGATGAAAACGGGCAGCTGCGCAATGAACTCGAAGAAAACCAAGCATGGGCATTCTTCGTTCACGCCAGCGAAAAGCTTCTCCCGCTCGGTGTCGAAATTATGCTGCCGTCCTGGTGGTCATCCGTTAAAAACGCCAATATGCGGCTGAAAGCTAAACTGAAAAAAAACACAAGCTACCGGTCTTTTTTTAATCTTAATACGGTGCTCGAATTTGACTGGCGGATTTCCTTAAATGGGGCAGAAATGAGCGAAGAAGCGTTCCAAAATCTGATCAACAAGGGGCGCCGCTTTGTGAAAGCGGGAGACGAGTGGATCACACTTGATCCGAAGATGATTCGATCGCTGCAGGCGCTTATGGAAAAAGCCAAAAAAGAGGGGCTCCATCTTCAGGATCTGCTCGCACAAACTTCCGAATCCGAAGAGGAAACGGATGAAGAAGAAACAGAGGATGTGCAGGCGCTCGCCCGGATTCAAATTGAACTGAACCAGTCATTAAAAAAGTTTATCCGAAAGCTTTCCAATCTGACCGAAATGCCATCCGTCCCGATCCCGCCCGGATTTCAGGGCGATTTGCGGCCGTACCAGCAGCTCGGCTTAAACTGGCTTGCCTTTTTGCGTGATTGCGGGTTTGGCGCCGTACTGGCAGACGATATGGGGCTTGGGAAAACCGTGCAGCTGATCGCTTACCTTCTCCATGTGAAATATACGAAACAGCCGGAAAAACCGGCGCTTATCATCTGTCCGACATCTGTCCTCGGCAACTGGCAGCGGGAAATCGAAAAATTTGGAAACAGCTTAAATGTCGCCCTCCATTACGGACCGAACCGGGAAAAAGAAAAACTGGGGGATTACTATCAACATGCCGATGTTGTACTGACGAGCTACGGGATTGCCAACCTTGATTTCGAGGCATTGTCAGCTGTGGAATGGAGCACGATCGCCCTTGATGAAGCGCAAAACATTAAAAATGCGGAGACGAAACAGTCGCGGGCGATCCGGAAACTAAAGGGCAGGCACTATATTGCTTTGACCGGCACCCCGATGGAAAACCGGCTCTCAGAACTGTGGGCGATCTTTGATTTTACCAATAAAGGCTATTTGGGCACGTTCAGGCAGTTCCAAAAACGGTTCATCGCCCCGATCGAAAAGGATGGATCGAAAGAAAAAATCCGCGAGCTTAAGCGCCTCATTCAGCCGTTTTTGCTACGCCGGACGAAAAAAGATCCGGATGTGGAACTGAATCTGCCCGAAAAGCTGGAGCAAAAAGAATATTGCCCGCTGACGGCGGAGCAGGCGGCTCTGTATGAAGAAACGGTGCAAAATGCTTTTAAGGGGATCGACCAGCTGAGCGGGCTTGGCAGAAGAGCGCTGATTTTGCAGATGCTGAACCGGCTGAAGCAGCTGTGCAACCATCCTGCCCTGTTTCTGAAAGAAGAAAAACCGGCGCACCTTTTGGAACGGTCATTTAAATTGGAAAAACTGGCCACGCTGACAGAAGCCATTTTGAATACGGGAGAATCATGCCTGATTTTCACCCAGTATATCGGGATGGGCCAGATGATTCGGCAAATGATGAAGGAGCTGTTCGGTCTTGACGTTCCGTTTTTAAACGGAAGCATGCCGAAAGCAAAACGCGACCAGTTGATCCGTGATTTTCAAAACAAGGCGTTCCCTGTTTTTCTCCTGAGCTTAAAAGCCGGGGGAACGGGCTTGAACTTAACAGCGGCCAATCATGTCATTCATTATGACCGCTGGTGGAACCCGGCTGTTGAAAACCAGGCAACAGACAGGGCGCATCGCATCGGACAGCAGCGGTTTGTCCATGTCCATAAATTGATTGCGACCGGCACACTTGAAGAAAAGATTGACGCCATGCTTGAAAAAAAACAGGCACTGAACGACGAAATTATCCAAAGTGACAACTGGGTAACTGAGCTGTCCGATGACGAATTGAAACATTTGGTTTTGCTGCAAAGTTAAAGGGAGAGGAGTACCACTTTATGCCTCCTCCCCTTCCGTTATTTTTTGAATATTTATTATTATCTATGAAAAGGAGGGGACGTAACCATGAAAAAGTCTTGGGCTATTATTGGTATCATTGCTGCCGTTGTTGTTATTGGAATCATAGTTGGTGTGGTTGTTTATGAAAAGGAAAAGCCCAGCTATCCAAAATGGGTGGGCCACAGTAAGAGCGGCAAATGGACTGCTGTATTATCGTATAACGGAGAGAAATATGAGGATGTTAACTATTCTGGAGATTTCATTTGGAATGGCTCCAAAAAAGAAAAAAAGAAAGTGTATGTCTTGAAATCGCAATATTGGATCGGTGGTAAAATGGAAGTTGGAGACAAAACGGAAGTGAAAGAAAGAGTGTCACCGGACACCGGATTTGTGGAGTATACAGATGCGCCGAAAAAAGGAGAACATCCAAAAGTCATTATCTATTGGGAAGAAAATAACAAAGTCCATAAGGAAGTCATTCCATTAAAAAAGAAAAAATAGTGCTGAAAAATACACGTAAAGCCGCTCTGTTTTATGACGCAGAGCGGCCTTTTCCGTTTAATCTTTCTTTAAATGCCTCAATTAATTGCTCGCCTTCATACCCTTCGCGGACCAGCTCCTCGAGCAGTTTTTCCGCATACGCGATCCGTCTCGAGCGCATTTTCCCTTCGAGCAGAACGCTGATCGTCCCGTCAAATTCTCTTATTCCCCTAACCCGGGTCGAAAGCGGTGCCGGATCATTGTTCTCGTAAGTGATCACGACTTCGGTATCAAGCTCCGTCTGCTGCTTTTCTCTTTCCGCAAAAAACGGCAAATACTTGCGCTCCGTGTACGCTTCAATCAGCCAGGTGCCCCTTCCGTCTTCCTTGTTCAGAATCAACCCGTCAATCAACGGAATCGACACCCGTTCGCCGTCATTCAAAATGGTAAGTGACAGGATCTTAAATGTTTTCATCCCTTTCCTCCCTATTCGTTTGTAAAAATTATAACATACATCCAACCTACGATCACCGATCACGCCAAGTTTCTCCCCTCGTCTCAAAAGACCGGTGACTGCCATGTTTTTGCCGGCCGACAATGCCCATCTCCATACGAAAAAAATTTTAAATTATACCATATCCCTTTTTTGTCGCCGAAATTTGTAAAAATCACGCGTGAAAAATTGATTTTTGCCCGAAAAAAGGGGGCGATTTTTGAAAAATGACGATTTTACACGAAAATGGAAAGCCGGTAAGATAAATGCAGGAAGGGGGTGGCACAGTTGATTAACCAGGTCACATTAGTTGGAAGGCTTACAAAAGATCCGGATCTTCACTACACGGCAGATGGAAAACCGGTGTTAAATGTTACGCTTGCCTTAAACCGCCATTACCGGAACCAATTTGGCGAAACGTTAACCGATTTTGTCCAATGTACCCTTTGGAATAAAATCGCAGAAAACACAAGCAAATATTGCGCAAAAGGTTCCATGCTCGGCATTACCGGTCGGATTCAGACCCGCCATTATGATAATAAAGAAGGAAAAAGGGTTTATGTCACCGAAGTCATTGCCGACACAGTCCAATTTTTAAGCAAACGGCCGGAAAACAAGCCGCTGCAAAAAACCGGTCAGGGAGGGTAGCATGCAATGGAAGATGCAGCAAAACGGTTGGATGCACTTGAGCGGGTCTTAGCGGATATGATCGTCAAGCAGGGCATGCTGAACCGGCAGCTTGCACTTTTGATGCAGGAAGTAAAACGGATAGAGGAAGAGAGCCGCAAAATGCCCGCACTCGTGCCACACCTGAAGTAACGTAAGAGTTTTCCTTTCCTAACTTTTTTCCATTTACCAGTTCCTAAATGTTTCTCCTATTTTGCCCCATCAGAGAGAATGTGTTTGTTATCAATACCGATCCTCTTCTTATCCCCTTTTCTTTTTTGTCAGCTGGACATCCGGCTGATTTTTTTTCGGGAAAAAGCGGCCTGGTGCCCCGTCTTTATTTTTCAAGCGCAAACATGATTTCCGCTTCACAGGCAAGCTCCCCGTCGACGGTGGCAACCGCTTTGCCTTTTCCGACCGGCCCTTTCAAGCGGATGATTTCCACTTCGAGATGAAGCTGGTCTCCCGGTTTCACCTGGCGTTTAAACCGGCATTTGTCAATCCCTGCAAAAAGCGCAAGTTTCCCGCGGTTTTCTTCCTTTTTTAACATGGCGACAGCGCCCACTTGTGCGAGCGCCTCCACAATCAATACACCCGGCATGACCGGATAGGACGGGAAGTGGCCGGCAAAAAAGGGTTCATTTCCAGATACATTTTTGATTCCAACCGCACGTTTTCCTTCTTCCACTTCAAGAATACGATCAATCAATAAAAAAGGATAACGATGCGGGAGAATGTCTTTAATTTGTTGCAAATCCAACATTGGCAAAAATCCTCCATTTTCAGTTTCAATCCGGGAGCGAACAAGGCGGGGGCAGGATCCAAACAGCTGCCTTCCCCGGGATCCGCCTTAAAGTGCAAGACAGCTGTTTTCCGTAAAAAACGAATCATCAGGAACGGATGTTATTTACAAGGCCCATCATCTGGTCGGACAATGTAATCGTCTTTGACTGGAACTGATACAACCGTTCTGTTTTCGTTAGCTCCGTTATTTCAGTGGAAAGGTCGACATTCGATTTTTCAAGCACGCCCTGCTGCATAGAAATCTGGCTGCGGGTTGCACCTGTCAAATCTGTGTACACATTTGCCGCATTAACGTTTTGCGGCAGTCTCAGCAAGTTGTTCCCGACCTGTTCCAGCACTTGCGGATTGCGCATTTGGACAACGCCGAGGTTAAAGCTTTCCCGCGTGCCATCACTGTATGCCACCTGCAAGGTCCCGTTTGGCCTGATCGCGTAATCTGCTACATTGCCCCGAAATGTAATCATCGCGTTATGCTCATCCAGGACAGGGTTCCCGTTCGCATCAGTGAGCACACTTCTATTGTTTCCGAGCGGGGACACTTCCAATGCGCCATTGCGCGTAAATGCCACTTCATCACTGCCATTTGCCCGGGCAAGCACTTTTAAATACTGGTTTTCTTTTGTAAAGGCCATATCAAGGGCGCGTCCGGTATGTTCAAGTGCCCCCTGCGATGGGGAAATGACCGCTTGTGCCAGTTTTGCCCCCGTGCCGGTCCGGATGCCGTACGGCGTTTTTCTGCCTGTTTCTTTGGATGTATCCGGCTGGTTGTTGATTTGCTGGACGAGCAGATCGGTAAAGCTCGCCTGTTTGCTTTTATAGCCGTTTGTATCCACATTGGCAACATTATGGCTGATGGTATCGATTTTGTCCTGCAACTGCCTGAGCGTGTTCGTTGCTGTCAGCATGGATTGATTCATGGCGCTATTTCACCCTACCATTCTCCGTTATACTTTTCCTACGTCGTTTACGGCTTTGCCGAGGCTTGCATCATAAGCCTGCAGTACTTTTTGATTGGCTTCAAAAGAGCGGTAAGCACTCATCATATCTGTCATTGTTTTTGTCTCATCGACATTGGAAGATTCCAGGAAGCCCTGCTTGATTTGAAAGCCATTTTGGCCTGCAGCCGGCAGCGCCCCGTTATTCGCGAGCGTATATAAACCGTCGCCTGTTTTCTCAAGCTGTGCCGGATTTTGGGCGTAAGCAAGGCCAATCGTACCTGCATAGCGCCCGTTCTCCGTTACCGCGCCAGCCGCATCGACGGAAAAATCGGTTCCCCCTGTCCGAATCCGTCCCCCGTTTTCATCCAGCACATAATGGCCGGAAGCGGTCGTTAAATAGCCTTCCGGGTTTACCGTGAAATTCCCGTTCCGCGTATAGACTTCATGGCCGTTGCCATCATCGATGCGGAAGAACAGGCTCCCCTCCGGTGAAGCTTGATCGAATATGGCCAAATCGGTCCGGTTGCCTGTTTCTTCAAGGTCGCCCTGTTTAAAAAGCGGCAGTGTTTCCTGCATGTAAACACCGGTCGCAAGTGACCCGACCGATTTCACCACTTCGCCTGTTGTCCCGTTTTTATCCATATAACTGAGCAGCATTTTCGGGAAAGAGCGGATCGATGACTGGTCCGTTTTATATCCCGGCGTATCTGCGTTGGATAAATTATTGGCGAGCAAATCCGTTTTCCGCTGCTGGGCGATCATCCCGGAAGCCGCTGTATACAAACCCCGTAACATTGCCATTCACCTCGCTGGAGCATTCATCAAACGTTTGATTAAACGAGTTTTCTTTTTGAAATTTTATCGATATTTTCAAGCATGACGCCTGTTCCGATCGCTACAGAACTCATCGGATTTTCGGCAACAAGGACCGGTACTTTAATTTCTTCGGCAAGCAATTGGTCAATACCGTGCAAAAGGGCCCCACCGCCTGTTAAAATGACACCACGATCAATGATGTCGGCTGACAGTTCAGGAGGCGTTTTCTCCAAAACGTTTTTCGTGGCGTGGACAATGATGGATACGGATTCACGCAGCGCTTTTTCAATTTCAGCAGATTTAATCGTAATCGTCCGCGGCAAGCCGGAAACCATATCCCTGCCCCGGATGTCCATTTCTTCATTGCGGGCGCCCGGAAATACCGTGCCGATATTCATCTTGATATTCTCCGCCGTCCGTTCGCCGATCAGCAGTTTGTACTCCCGTTTTATATACTGCAGAATTTCATTGTCAAATTTGTCACCGGCCATTTTGATGGACGAGCTTGTCACGATGTCCCCCATCGATAGTACCGCAATATCCGTCGTGCCGCCGCCGATATCAACCACCATGTTCCCGCTCGGCTGGAAAATGTCCATGCCTGCACCGATGGCCGCCACTTTCGGTTCTTCTTCCAAGTAAACATTTTTCCCGCCGCTTTTTTCTGCTGCCTCGCGGATCGCTTTCTGCTCCACGCTCGTAATATTCGTTGGGCAGCAAATCAAAATGCGCGGTTTCGATAAGAATCCCTTTACATTCAGCTTGTTAATAAAATACCGCAGCATTGTTTCTGTTACGTCAAAATCGGCAATGACACCGTCTTTCAACGGGCGGATGGCGACTATATTGCCTGGTGTCCTGCCAACCATGCGGCGCGCTTCCTCCCCGACCGCGAGCACTTTGTTGGCTGTTTTCTCAATCGCCACAACAGATGGCTCATTCAGCACAATTCCCTGGCCTTTTACGTGGATCAGTACATTCGCGGTACCCAAATCAATTCCGATATCCTTTGCAAACATGTATGTGCTCCTTCCTCGTTTTTCAAACTTTTCTAGGACGATTTATCTATTCGAAGTCTATCATTGTCTGTTATCCCTGATTATTTATTTTAGCATATTTTTGCCGGGTTTCGGGATCATTTGTCAAATTTTATTTTCGGGTATTTTTCAAGCGGGGCGAACGGAAGGGATTTTACAGGGGCCGGTCTTTCAAAAAAGCGGCTTCTGCATGGGTGTCCTTTTTAATTTGCGACAGTTGTTTACCGGATGGAAGCAGCTGCGCACTGTCGCCGGAGTCGTTCCCCAAACGGATCCGGTCCGTAAAAAGAAGCAACCGCGCAATTCGATTGCTTCTTTCAGGGATCATGGAGCCCTCATGAGCCGGAAAGCGCTGCTAACGGTTTTGCTGTTATTCTGTGACTGGATACTCTTCTTTTTTATATTTTTGCTTCGTTGCTTCCCCTCCGCGCAAATGGCGGACAGATTTATGGTAATCGAGGATATCCTTTACCTCATTTGCCAGTTCCGGATTGATTTCCGGCAGCCTTTCCGTCAAATCTTTATGGACAGTACTTTTGGATACGCCAAACTCTTTCGCAATTACGCGAACTGTTTTCCTCGTCTCCACGATATACTTCCCAATCTTGATAGTCCTCTCTTTGATGTAATCGTGCACACTACTCGCCCTCCCCAAAAATTGGATGTGAGGCGTGTGAAATGAGACTCGCTGGATTCAATTTTGTACTGGGTCCCGCAGGCTGTTCATGCTTGCGGCAGAAAGTGAAGCCTTTCTGATGGTGCAGAATATAATCAAGTCTGTAGCGAAGATGTTCCCGTCATTAACGATTCCTCACCTCAAACACTCTCGCTTTTTTGTCAAGTTTGTAACAGTTTATTAGCTTGTGTACCATTTTATGCAAGAAACTGCTTTTTTTACGGGAAGCAGGCGGAAAACATAAAAAAAGGACAGAGGTTTTCTGTCCTGTTTACAGCGCGGGCTGTGTTTTAATGACTTTTCTGGCTGGTTGATGTTTTTTCAGAAGACTGGCTTTGCTTAGACTGGCTGCTATCAGATGAAACTTCCGGCGTTTTGACGTCGCTGACCGTTTTATTGAAGTAGCCTTCCGGATTGACCGCTACATCATCTTTGCGGATTTCAAAATGAAGATGCGTCCCGGCTGCTTTGTTCAGCTCGCTCCGGCCGGCTTTTGCGATCGTTTGTCCTTGCTTAACCGTATCGCCTTCTTTCACCGCAATGTCTTTTACCGATTGGTATTCGGTCGTCACACCTTTGTCATGTTCGACTTCAATGACATTGCCCAAAACAGCGTCTTCCTGCACTTTTGTAACAGTGCCGCCCATTGCAGCGACAACGTCAAATGTTTTGCCATTTTTCATCGTAATGTCGACTCCCTGGTTCGGCTGGTACGTGTTGCCGTATACAACAAGTGCGGCTTCCTGGTCCTTGACGGAAGCATTCGCGTCGTAAAACTTCTTCTCAATCGTGGCCAGTTCAGGTTTTTGTACCGGCATTCTGAAGTTTTCTACCGCTTTGTTTACTTCGATTGCTTCATTGCCGGATCCTTTCTGGCTGATGGATGCATCGTTTTTAAATTTTTCTTTTGCCGAATGGGTTCCAAGCGACTGATACCAAATAATCCCTGTAATCAACAGCACCGCGCTTACTAAATAGATTGCCGGATAGACCCAGCGTTTTTTGAAGAAATTTTTTATGTTCTTTGGTTGAGAAGGCCGTTTCTTTTCTTCCTCTCTCATTTATCATCACCTCAGCAACCATTCTGAACATTTCTTCATTTGTTTATACATCAAGTTTAAAAAATTTTTGTCTCGAAAGGGGTTATTTTTTTGCTAGGGCGCCGGCTCCGGCAATTTGGCTGAATGGCTGAACCGTGACGCCTTGATAATAATACGCCACAATCGCTTTATAATCTTTCCCTTCCTGTGCCATGCCGTTTGCCCCGTACTGGCTCATGCCAACGCCGTGCCCGTATCCTTTCGTTGTAATTTCAATTTCATTTCCTTTTCTTTCCCATGTAAAATCTGAAGAAGGCAGCCCCAGCTTCTCCCTCACCTGCCTGCCGGTGAAAACTTTGCCGGCAATTTTGATTTTCGCCACTCTTTTTCCTTCTGTCCTGGATAAGACGGTTCCCGTATCATTCGCTTGCATCCGGACCCCGAGTTTTTGTTCAAACGCCGTGACAGGGATGGATGTGACTTTCTTGAATTTTGGCGAGGTTTGATCCCACGGGCTTTTCACGCTTTTTAAATATGGAACGGCATTGGACCAGTAATCGCCGGCATTTTCTGTGTAGCCGTTGCTGGTTGAGAAAAACGCTGCATCGATCGGCTTGTTATGGTAAGTGATAATTTCGCCTTCTGTTGCAGCGACCGCTTTGTTGATTTTCTCCATTTTTTCCTGATACGCTTTCCCCCAAACGTTTTTCAGTTCATCCCGGCTCAAATATACCTGGTCGTTGACCGTATCTGTCACATTGGCATTATCCGGCAAATCCCTGTTTCCGCCGTTTAACATCCGGTTGACGATGAAAGTGCGGGCAGTCAGTGCCTGGGCTTTTAATGCCTCAAGTTTAAACGTTGCAGGCATTTCAGCTGCGACCACGCCTGCAACATAGTCTTCCATTGGCACGCGGTCAACCTTTTTCTCCATGCTTCTGTATACGGATACCTGGACGGATGCCGCTTTTTTCTCCTCCTTTGCCGGTTTTTTTTCATGCAATTTTCCGCTCACCTTGTCGTTGTGGAACGGAAGGACGACGAGGGCCGGAATAAGGAAGGAAAAGGCGAGTACGAGGATCGCTGCGACTACAACGGGTTTGATTGGTTTCATGCTGACGCCTCCATATGGTCGAAGTGGTGGAAAGCCTATACTCCAATTTATGGGACGGGACAAGCATTTATGATTAAAAATGCATGCTAGAACATTGTGGGGGACAAGCACGGGGCAAGCCTTTGCCGGCACTGAAAAAAAGCCACCGAACCGTCCGGCGCGCTTATGGGCGAAGGAGGAGAGATGCACACCGGAAAAGTTGCGGGGCGCACGCTTGGGGCAGGAGAGAACGCACTGGCCGGCGTTTCAGCATAAACTGTTCAACAACTATATGAAAAATCAGGACCTATACGTTTGAAACCGGCCCGTTTTGTCCATAATGGGAACAGCGGCAGAAAAATGGCGAAAAAAAAAACCCTGCACATGGGGAATATGTACAGAGGTTTTTATACAAACTAGAGATTGGCGTCAGCAAGCAACTGATCTTGTTTTGCCGGCGCAACTTCCGCTTCATCGTCGACCCTTTCAATGTTGGCCCCAAGTGCAGCCAGTTTTAAATGAAAGTTCAAATAGCCGCGATCCAGATGTTTTAATTCGGTCACCCGGGTGATGCCTTTTGCCGCCAGCCCGGCAATAATTAAAGCGGCGGCTGCCCGCAGGTCTGTTGCGGCAACTTCAGCCCCCTGCAAATTGCACGGCCCGTTCACAATAACCGAACGCCCTTCTATTTTTAAATCCGCATTCATGCGCCGGAATTCTTCCACATGCATGAATCGGTTTTCAAATACCGTTTCCGTAATCACGCTCGTGCCTTCAGCACACAAAAGGAGCGCCATCATTTGCGACTGCATATCGGTCGGAAATCCCGGATAAGGCATTGTCTTGATGTCTACTGCCTTTAATGTTTCCGGGCCGATAACCCGGACGCCGTTCTCTTCTTCAATGATGGTTACACCCATTTCCTCCAGTTTTGCAATTAAGGAAGAAATATGCTCAGGTACCGCACCTTTTACCAACACATTTCCCTTTGTAATCGCAGCAGCAACCATAAATGTCCCTGCTTCAATTCTGTCCGGTATGATGGTATGATCAGCAGCATGCAGCTTCTCCACACCTTCGATCTTGATGGTTCCCGTGCCGGCACCTTTTACATTCGCGCCCATTTCATTCAGGAAATTGGCAAGATCCACAATTTCAGGTTCTTTTGCACAGTTTTCAATGACCGTTTGTCCGTCAGCCAGCGATGCGGCCATCATAATATTCTGGGTTGCGCCGACGCTTGGAAAATCCATATATATTTTCGCGCCATGCAAGCGGCCGGATACCGACGCTTCAATAAAGCCGTTTCCCACATCTACTTTGGCGCCCATTGCTTCAAATCCTTTTAAGTGCAAGTCAATAGGGCGGGATCCGATGGCGCAGCCTCCCGGTAATGCGACCCTTGCTTTCCCGGTTCTTGCCAGTAACGGCCCCAGCACTAAAAAAGATGCCCTCATTTTGCGTACATATTCAAAAGGCGTTTCAATTGATAACTCCCTTGATGCATCTACAGTGATTTCATTCTCCAGAAACGTAACTTCAGCATTCAGGTGGCGCAGCACTTCACTGATTGTAAATACATCGGAGAGTTGTGGTACATCACGTATGATGCTTTTTCCTTCACTTGCCAATAACGATGCAGCGATCACAGGCAATACGGCATTCTTTGCGCCTTCCACTTGAACGGCGCCCTGAAGCCTGTTTCCGCCGCGGACGATGATCTTTTCCAAGAGTATTCCCCTCCGCGTCCATATTCTCTATATTAATATTCAATCGTAATGATGGGTGTGCCAATTACGACCGTTGTCTTACCGCTCAAACCGCTGTTTCGCAAACCGATTTGCACATTCATTTTCCGGTTTTTGGCATGGATATTTTCAGAAAACTTAGGCGAGTATCCGGAAACTGCATAAAAGTTCTTTTCTTCCATTGTTTCAGTTTCTTTCGCATCAAGACGTTTCAGCAGTTGTTCTTTTTTTTCATGTAACAAAACACGATCCATTTTATCACTGAATTCGCCTTTGATACAAGAGAAAACCATGGGCTTTTTCGTAAAAAGCGCTCGAGTGCGGGCAGATACCAGTTGATTGACTTTACGCATTTGCGCGCGGTCCCATCCTTTGCCATTCACTTCATAAATGATATACGAACCGTTTTCAGCATTTGATAGGGTCGACATCAATTTTACGGTTTCGACATAATGGCTTTTTTCCAGCTTGCCCGTGAGCACCTTCACATGCCTGTCCGTTTTTACCGACCAGTGCATTTCAGGGAATGTATCCTGCAATGTCTGCACTTTTTCGGCCCATTCCGGTTCGGACGGCGCCCTCAGGGGTTCTCTTGTATATAAAGACCATTCAGTGACTTTGCCGTTTAATTTTGCAATGGACGCCTGAAATAACTGCAATTGATCCGTAAAATTGGCCGCATCTGTCTTATTCCCCATGAAAATAAGTGTCAAACCTACAATTGCCAAAACCGGATATACAAATCGGAATTTCATCTTTGCGCTCCCCTCTCTCTTATTAAAAGTGTTAACAAGAGAGACGGCAGAAATACCAGGTAAAAGTCGTCAAGTTTTGACACCCTATACACTAGTATAATGAATTTTGTCAAAAAAGCATACCTAAATTGTATGCAACAGATGATTTTTTGGAAACAGGAAAAATGAACCATTTTCCAGCCTCAAAAGAACCAATCAATTGGAATTTTGAAACAATGCTTGACGACACCCGTCATTGGAACAGGAAATGCAGGCGCTGCGCCCACAGCAAATAATCAAGGAAAAAATTGCTGACGCTGTATCCGATTGCGACAGAAAGGAAAATATACAAGAGCCTTGCCTGGACAATGTGGTTTTTCTTTATGATCTTTTCAATGTGGACGGCTTGGAGGATCCAAAACGTCATGCCAATAAAAAATAAATTCACAAGGATGCTGAGCACTGCCTGCGTTCCGAATTCGGCTGTCATCTGTCCTCATTCCCTTCCTGTTTTAGTCCGTTCAGGCGCCTGCCCGGTAAATCAGCCGCTTAAAGAAAAACACCTTCCGAAAAAGCAGAAGGTGCCGTTATTTTGATCATAAAATGACAATATGGAAAAGCGGTTATCTGGAAAAGTGGCGGTAGACATCAATCCGGTTCATCGCGCGTTTTAACGCAAGCTCTGCCCGTTTAAAATCAACATCATCCTGATGGGACTGATGCAATCTTTTTTCTGCGCGCTGCTTTGCTTCTTCCGCCCGCCGGATGTCTATCTGTTCGGGGGTTTCGGCAGCCTGCGCCAGAATGGTCACTTGATTGGACCGTGTTTCCAAAATGCCGCCGCTCACTGCAACCACTTTTTCCTGGTCGCCGTTTTTAAACCGGACAACGCCGATATCAAGCGGCGCAACAAGCGGAACATGCCCGTACAGGATGCCGATCTCGCCGCTTTTGGCCTTTGCAATAACCATTTCTACTTCCGCATTGTATACCGGGCCGTCCGGAGTGACAACACTGGCTTCAAATGTCCTCATTTTGCTTCCTCCCGGTCCCGTATTATACTTTTACACCCATGGCTTCCGCTTTTTTCACAGCATCCTCGATCGTGCCTACGAGGCGGAAAGCATCTTCAGGAAGATGGTCGTATTTCCCTTCAAGAATTTCTTTAAAGCCGCGGACGGTTTCCTTAACCGGCACATAAGATCCAGGCTGGCCTGTGAATTGTTCCGCAACGTGGAAGTTTTGCGACAGGAAGAACTGGATGCGCCGAGCCCGCGCAACAATCATTTTGTCATCTTCGCTCAGTTCGTCCATCCCGAGGATCGCGATAATGTCCTGAAGCTCGCGGTAACGTTGCAATGTTTGCTGTACCTGGCGGGCAACATTGTAATGCTCTTCCCCGACAATTTCAGGGGACAATGCCCTTGATGTCGAAGCGAGCGGATCCACAGCAGGATAAATCCCCATTTCCGACAAACGCCGTTCAAGGTTTGTCGTCGCATCGAGGTGGGCAAATGTTGTGGCCGGAGCCGGGTCAGTATAGTCGTCAGCAGGTACGTAAATCGCCTGAATGGAAGTAATGGAACCTTTATTGGTCGACGTAATCCGTTCCTGCAGCTGACCCATTTCGGTTGCAAGGGTCGGCTGGTAACCTACGGCTGACGGCATACGGCCGAGCAGCGCAGAAACTTCAGAACCTGCCTGTGTGAAACGGAAAATATTATCGATAAAGAGCAATACGTCCTGCCCTTGCTCATCACGGAAATATTCAGCCATCGTCAGCCCTGTTAAAGCGACACGCATCCGTGCGCCAGGCGGTTCGTTCATTTGTCCGAACACCATCGCTGTTTTGGCAATAACGCCGGAATCTTTCATTTCGTAGTAGAGGTCGTTCCCTTCACGTGTCCGTTCTCCTACGCCGGCGAATACGGAAATACCGCCGTGTTCCTGTGCAACGTTGTTAATCAGTTCCTGGATTAACACGGTTTTGCCAACGCCGGCACCGCCGAACAAGCCAATCTTCCCACCTTTGATGTAAGGCGCCAAAAGGTCAACGACTTTAATGCCGGTTTCAAGAATTTCAACCTGCGTGGATAATTGCTCGAAAGAAGGCGCCGGTTTTTGGATCGGGTCGCGTCGCACATTGCCTTTCAGTTCGCCGTCAAGGTCAATGACTTCCCCGAGGACATTAAATACACGGCCAAGGGTTGCTTCCCCTACCGGTACAGAGATCGGCGCACCTGTGTCCACCACTTCCATGCCGCGGCGGATGCCGTCTGTGGAAGCCATCGCAATCGTGCGGACGGCATCATCGCCCAGGTGTAATGCAACTTCCAGTGTGACATTGATATCCACTTCATTGGCATTTTTTGCTTTATAATTGATTTTTAATGCGTTATAAATATCAGGGAGCTGACCATTTTCAAACTTTACGTCAACTACCGGACCCATTACTTGCAGAACGTGTCCAATGCTCATACTGTTCCCTCCTAACTTGCTTGATGGCACATGCCCGTTCCGTTTCGACAAAAGAGCGGTTTGCCAAAACGGAAATTATTCCAGTGCAGCTGCTCCACCGACAATTTCCGTAATTTCCTGTGTGATGGATGCCTGGCGGGCACGGTTATATGTCAATGTCAACGAGTCGATTAATTCAGTTGCATTGTCCGTCGCATTTCTCATTGCAGTCATGCGTGCCGCGTGTTCACTTGCTTTGCTGTCCAGCAGTGCGCCGTAAATGAGGCTTTCTGCGTATTGCGGCAGCAAAACACTCAGGATTTCTTCTGCAGACGGTTCAAATTCATAGGAAATGAGCCGGTTTGTCGTCGTTACATCCGTAAGCGGCAGCAGCCTTTTTTCCGTCACATCCTGGCTAATGGCGCTGACAAAATGGTTGTAATACAAATACAACTCATCAAATGTCCCGTCTTCATACATCGCGACCGTTTTCTTTGTAATATTTTCGATATCCTGGAATGTCGGATGGTCAGACAGGCCGACAATCTGCAGCACAACATTCATCTTTAGACGCCTGAAAAATTCGTATCCTGTACGGCCGATAACAATAATCGCATATTCATCATCAGATTGATGGCGTTCCCGAATGGTCTGGGTTACAAGCCTTAAAACGTTGCTGTTAAAAGCGCCGGCCAGTCCGCGGTCAGATGTGATCACGAAATAACCGGTCCTTTTAACCGGGCGGGAAACAAGCATCGGATGCCGGACGCCGCCTGTCCCCTGGGAAATGCTGACCACTACATCCTGCATTTTCTCCATATAAGGGACAAATGATTTGGCGGACAATTCCGCACGGTTCAGTTTTGCAGCCGACACCATCTGCATGGCCTTCGTAATCTGGCTTGTTTTCTGCGTAGAGTTGATCCGGTTTTTTATATCGCGTAAGGATGCCACTTCACTTCACCACCCTTGTGAGTTAATCAGGATTCCAATCCCGGATTGAAATCCTTTGTCTTATCCGGCCCGTTTGCCCCGGGATGATGCTACAGTGAAAAAAGAACGCATGCTGCATAAGGGTAACGGGGTTCTCTGTCCAATTATTATTGCTGTTCAGATGCTACGAAGGTCTTTTTAAAGGCTTGAATAGCTTCTTTCATTTTTTCATCGTCAGGAAGATTTCCGGTTGTACGGATTTCTTCGAGCAGGGATGCCCGGTTCTGGTCCAGCCAGTCATAAAGTTCCGATTCAAAACGGAGAATGTCTTCCACTGGAATATCGTCCAGCAACCCTTTTGTTAATGCATACAGGATGCATACTTGTTTTTCCACTTTGATTGGCTTGTTCAGATCCTGCTTCAATACTTCAACCGTACGCTGCCCGCGTGCCAGTTTTGCCTGGGTGGCTTTATCCAGATCCGACCCGAATTGGGCAAATGACTCAAGTTCACGGTAAGATGCCAGGTCAAGACGCAGTGTACCGGAAACTTTTTTCATTGCCTTGATTTGTGCGGCACCGCCGACGCGGGATACGGATAACCCTGCATTGATCGCCGGACGGACACCTGAGAAGAACAAGTCGGACTGCAGGAAGATCTGCCCGTCTGTAATCGAAATCACGTTTGTCGGGATGTAAGCCGAAATATCGCCGGCCTGTGTTTCAACGAACGGCAATGCAGTCAATGAACCTCCGCCTTTTGCATCGCTTAATTTGGCAGCACGTTCAAGCAGGCGGGAGTGCAAGTAGAATACATCGCCAGGATAGGCTTCACGGCCCGGCGGACGGCGCAAGAGCAAGGAAAGTTCACGGTAAGCAACAGCCTGTTTGGATAAGTCATCATATACAACAAGCACGTGTTTTCCGTTGTGCATGAATTCTTCACCCATCGCAACACCGGCATACGGAGCCAGGTATTGAAGAGGCGCCGGTTGTGAAGCGGAAGCCGTTACCACAATCGTATAATCCAAAGCTCCGAATTTGCGGAGCGTTTCAACTGTACCGCGGACGGTCGATTCTTTCTGGCCGATCGCAACATAAATACAAATCATGTCCTGGTCTTTTTGGTTTATAATCGTATCAATCGCAATGGTTGTTTTACCGGTTTGGCGGTCGCCGATAATCAATTCCCGCTGTCCGCGGCCGATCGGCACAAGTGCATCGATCGCCTTAATCCCCGTTTGCAGCGGTTCGCTTACCGATTTCCGGTCCATTACGCCAGGCGCTCTTGATTCAATCGGGCGGGTTTTCGTTGTGTTGATGGGTCCGAGCCCGTCAACCGGCTGGCCGAGCGGGTTGACGACACGACCGATCAGTTCCTCCCCGACCGGCACCTGCATGATCCGGCCTGTACGCCTTACTTCATCGCCTTCATGGATTTCGCGGTAAGGACCGAGAATAATGATCCCGACATTACTTTCCTCAAGGTTCTGCGCAAGCCCCATGACGCCGTTGGAAAATTCCAGCAGTTCCCCGGCCATCGCCTGGTCAAGACCGTGTGCACGTGCAATCCCGTCACCGACTTCGATAACGGTACCGACATCGCTCACTTCAATTTCAGACTGGTAATTTTCAATCTGTTTTTTTATCAGCAAGCTGATTTCTTCAGCCTTAATGCTCATAAATCCAGCACCTCATTTCTCACTTAACTGATTAATGTTTTTTCAAGCCGTTCCAATTTTCCGCGCAAACTGCTGTCAAAAATAGAGTTTCCAATTCTGATTTTTAATCCGGCTAGCAGACCGTCATCCACGATATTCTCAATGTTTAAAGACAGCTTTCCGACTTTTTTGGCAAATACTTCGGATATCGCTTTGCTCTCGTCTGCAGAAAGCGGGCGGGCAGAGTAGACAAGTGCATCTGCAATGCCGCGTTCATCATTCACCCGTTCAATAAAAGCACGGCACACCCTAGGAATGAGCTCGTCCCTGTGCCGCTCAGTCAAGAGCAACAACAAATTCAAAGTGAAAGTGGATAATCCGGAAAAAATGTTTTTAAGGATTTCTTGTTTCTTTTCTATCGTCAATTTCGGAGATTTAAGGAGCTTTCGGAACGGTTCGTTTTCCTCAAAAACCTCTTTTACCGCCCGGACTTCTTTTTCGATCTCTTGAAGCTGCCCGTGCTCTTTTGCAAGCTCGAAAAGTGCCGAAGCGTACCGTTTTTCTACCGCCTCATTACTCATTTCATTTCTCCTGCCTCTTTAATAGAATCGAGTATGAATTTCTCGTGGTCTTTCTCGGAAATTTCTTTTTCAATCACTTTAGAGGCAATCATCACGGACAAGGATGCTACCTGTTCACGCAAAGCAGCAACAGCTTTTGCTTTTTCCTGTTCGATTTCAACTTTGGCTGCATCTTTCATGCGTTCTGCTTCCTGACGCGCTGTTGCAACGATATCATCATGCTGCACTTCTGCTTGTTTCCTTGCGTTTTCAATTAAATTCTGACCTTCAACGCGTGCTTCTTTCAGCAACTTGCGCTGTTCTTCCAAAAGCTTGGCTGCTTCTTCGCGGTTTTTTTCCGCCGTTTCAATTTCTTTTGCAATATGTTCCTCACGTTTCCTCATCATTTCGACAAGAGGACCGTAAGCAAATTTTTTCAATAGCAGAAGCAACACAACAAAGATGATGGCCTGGAATAAAATATCGCCTGTGTTGAGCTTCCCTAGCACAAATCCGAGTACTAAATCAGTCTGGGACACCCGGGTTCACTCCCTTCCACACGTTCTTAAAACATTCTTTCGCACCCTTTACCAAAAAAGAAGCAAAATGGTTCAAAGAAGATGGCCTTGAACCGCTCAAAACAAAAGCCACAACGATTCTTGGCTAAATCATAAAGGAAAGGCGAAGGTTTCTTAGAATCCGCTTCGCCGTCAACATTTTCCTTATCTTCCCAGTGCAATAAATGCGATAACAACCGCAATGATAGGAAGAGCTTCAACTAAGCCGATGCCGATAAACATTGTTGTCTGCAAAAGGCCGCGTGCTTCTGGCTGCCTTGCAATCCCTTCAACTGTACGACCGACAATAAGGCCGTTACCAATACCGGCGCCCAATGCTGCCAAACCAACTGCGATTGCTGCTGCAAGAATACCCAAACTCATGATAAGATTTCCTCCTTTGGAATATATAAATAGGTGATTTTTCAAAAATATAGAAATGGTTATTCCTCATGGGCAATCCTATGAGAAATATAAACCATTGTTAACATGGTAAAGATATATGCCTGGATCGTGCCGACAAAAATAGAAAATCCTTGCCATACAAGGGTCGGAATAATTGCTCCGATTGTCCCCCAAATGTTTGTATGCATCGCCAAAGTGCCCGCAAGCAGCGACAGCAACACTTCGCCGGCATAAATATTCCCATAAAGCCGGAGCCCTAATGTTAATGTGTTGGCAAACTGTTCGATCAGGTTAATCGGGACCAGAAACCATAACGGTTCAGCATAGCTTTTCAGATATCCGCCAAACCCCCTCTTTTTGACACCGTAAAAGTGGGACAGGCCCATGACCAGAACAGCCAGCGTAAGGGTAACAACCGGGTCGGAAGTAGGTGACTTCCACCAGGAATAATGGTCATAAACAACCATAAACGGCAATCCAAGCATATTGGAAACAAAGATATACATGATCAGTGTTAGACCCAGAATGTGAAAGACGCCGCCGGTTTTCCAGTCCATATTGCTTTTAATGATCCCTCTTACAAAATCCATGACCCATTCCATAAAATTCTGCATGCCTGTAGGTTTCAACGCCAACTTTCTTGTTGAGATGACCGCAATGATGAACACGATCAATGATGAGACAGTAATCATCATGACGTTGGACAGGTTAAAATACAACCCCATGAATTCAACTATCGGTTGCTTATGTTCCACCGAAACTCACCTCACTTTACTTTTTTCTTTGTTGAAGCAAACCTACAAAAAAATCTATCATAATGACCAGATAAGATGTCATTACGCCAATCACTACAGCTAAAAGATGAAACAAATCCGGAAAACGGAGCGCCACCGCCACCGCGAGGACAGCAGTCGCCATTCTCATCCCGGTACCGAGCGAGACCCTTTTTTTGCCTGAGGAAACATCGGTAACCGCCAATGTTTTCTTCACCATAAGCCATAAGTTAAAGAGGCTAACAGCTGTGCCAAGCAAAAGCCCGAGGAAAACAGAGCGGCAACCGGGAAACATCGCCCCCGTCAAATAAAGGCACAAAAGAATCACCAAATACTTGCGCAGCCTTTTGTAGATACGTAGAAGTTCCGGCATGCCTTAAACACTCCTGACAAGGGACGCCGATCAATTGCAGCACAGCAGGAAAGCGGTATGTCACTTCACCTGGCAAATCGCAACATTCTTAACCAAAACTCACAATTTGTTAAGGTTACGAGTAGCCTGCAGCTCCGGCTTTACTGGTTTTTCAGATTTCCGGCATATAAATAGTAGAATCCCAACCATATGAAAACCTTCTCATTATGTACACTTTTTTAGCATACAATAGCGCTTATCCAATGTCAATAGGAGTTTCCTTGATATAGTCATTAGAACTTGTTTTTTCGAGAAAAGGTCATCCCGCCTCCCGAAATAGGAAGGAAACGCCTGCACTGGCGTAAGCTTGCGCCCTTTTTCCAATCGTTTACATACCTGGCATTCATCTATATACCGAAAACATACCGTTATTATAGACCCTTTTTATTTTTTTACCAGCCTGTTTCTGCAGGGTTAACAAAATTGTAAAACACGAAGCGCATCCATACATTTTATTTTGTTCCAAACAGGCGGTCCCCCGCATCTCCGAGGCCCGGCACAATATACCCTTGCTCATTCAGCTTCTCATCAAGGGCTGCTGTATAAATATCAACGTCCGGATGGGCTTTCTGTACGGCTTTCACACCCTCAGGGGATGCAATCAGGCACATGAATTTAATGTTTTTTGCGCCTCGCTGTTTTAAAGACTGGATCGCATCCACGGCAGAACCGCCTGTAGCCAGCATCGGATCCACAATGATAAAATCACGTTCCTCTACATCGCTTGGAAGTTTTATGTAATATTCAACCGGCGTCAGTGTCTTCGGATCGCGGTACAGGCCGACATGTCCGACTTTCGCGGCCGGGATCAGTTTCCGCACGCCGTCGACCATGCCCAGGCCCGCACGCAGGATCGGGACAATGCCAATTTTTTTGCCGGTTAAAATTTTTGATTTTGCCTTGCAGACCGGCGTTTCAATTTCAATTTCTTCAAGCGGCATATCGCGGGTAATTTCAAATGCCATCAAAGTCGATACTTCGTCGACAAGTTCGCGGAATTCTTTTGTCCCCGTATGTTTATCGCGGATATACGTCAACTTGTGCTGGATCAGCGGGTGGTCAATGACATGAAGTGTGCTCAAATGAATTCTCTCCTTTAAAGGTTGGTATCAGGTTCGGCAAATGCTTACCCCAACCATTTTACACGAAAAAAGCGCCCAATCTCAAGGAAAGCCAAAAGAAAATCCTGAGGCCGGGCGAAAGGATCCAGCCCCGCGTTTTACGGGGCCATCCTGCTCAATTTTTTTGCCGGTTCTGACTCGAATTTGTTTTTATGCCACATTGGAAGCGGACCAGCCATCCGTCCGGAAAAAGCGGGATAAAACCCCTGCTTAGTTTTGGCCGGCGTACAGCGGAAAGCGTTCCGTAAGATGCTTGACGCGTCCTGCCGCTTCTTTTAAGACTGCTTCGTTATCCGGATTTTTCAATGCCGATCCGATAATGGATGCCACCTCATCCATTTCTTCCAGGCCGAATCCTCTTGTTGTGACTGCGGGCGTACCGATTCTGAGGCCGCTTGTCACAAACGGGCTTTCCGGATCATACGGAATCGTATTTTTATTGGCCGTAATGCCGATATCATCGAGCACTTTCTCCGCATCCTTCCCGGTAATGCCGAAAGAACGCAAATCAATGAGAATCAGATGATTATCTGTTCCACCGGATACAAGGTCAAATCCCTCTTTTTGGAGCCCTTCCGCCAGCCGTTTTGCGTTATCCACCACTTTTTGCGAATAGATTTTGAACCCGTCTGTAAGCGCCTCTCCAAAAGCGACGGCTTTAGCCGCAATCACATGCATAAGCGGGCCGCCCTGGATCCCCGGGAAAATCGATTTGTCCACTTTCTTTGCAAATTCCGCTTTGCATAAAATCATGCCGCCGCGCGGTCCCCGCAATGTTTTATGCGTTGTGGTCGTCACAAAATCCGCATACGGCACCGGGTTCGGATGTAACCCGCAAGCCACAAGCCCTGCAATATGCGCCATATCCACCATTAAATAGGCGCCGACTTCATCCGCAATTTCCCTGAACTTTTTAAAATCAATCGTGCGGGGGTATGCACTTGCACCGGCAACAATCAGTTTCGGCTTATGTACGCGCGCTTTTTCCAATACATCTTCATAATCAATATGCTGCGTTTCCTTATCCACACCGTATTCCACAAAATGGTACTGCATGCCGCTGAAATTGACCGGGCTGCCATGTGTCAAATGCCCGCCGTGGGACAAATTCATGCCAAGCACCGTATCGCCGTGCTCCAGAATGGTGAAATAAACCGCCATATTGGCCTGTGCGCCAGAATGCGGCTGGACATTGACATGTTCGGCACCAAAAAGCTGTTTTGCCCGCTCCCGCGCAAGGTCTTCCACAATATCCACATATTCGCATCCGCCGTAATAACGGTGCCCCGGATAGCCTTCCGCGTATTTATTGGTCAGAACGGAGCCTTGTGCTTCCATCACCGCTTCGCTGACAAAATTTTCGCTGGCAATGAGTTCAATCTTGTTTCTTTGCCGGTTCAATTCCTGCCGGATCGCCTCGTAAACTTCCTTGTCTTGATTTGCAATATGGCTCAATTCGGTACCCCCTCAAGATTGTTTTCATATTCTTTTTTATTTTACCATAATGCTTTGCAAAATTTGTCCATTTTTTTGACAGGAAGAAAAAAAACATGCCCCGCATACAACATGCAGGGCAGTATGGGTGGTCCCTTATTCCGGCTGTTCTTTTTCGTAAACCGCCCGCACGCCGCCGATCAGTTTCGGCCGCGTTTTGGCAAATGTAACATGGGCTTTTCCCAGCTCTTTTTCGGAAACCCTTACAGGTACGGCAACATGCTTTAAGTGCATGCCGATCAATGTATCCCCGATGTCGATGCCCGCGTCAGCCCGGATATATTCGACGACAACGGGATCTTCCATGTGAGCGTATGCATACGCAGCCATCGCGCCGCCCGCCTTCCGAACAGGCACGACCGTCACTTCTTCCCACCCCTTTTCATCGGCGAGCGAACGGTCAACCACAAGCGCCCGGTTCAGGTGTTCGCAGCATTGAAATGCCGGTTGGAATCTGAACTGGCGTGCAAACTTCTGTACACTGTCATAAATAATGGCGGCGACATCCATTGCCCCTGCTGTCCCGATTTTTTTCCCGGTTACTTCGGATGTCGAGCAGCCAACAACAAAAACCTGTCCTTTTTTCATTGGCACCTGCCGGAAAAATTCATCCAGCATGCGGTCCAACTGTTCTTCCAAACGTGCCGAATCTGATTGCAACAAAAACACCTCTGTTATTTTTGTTCATACTGCGCGATTTTCTCAATCCTGCGTGCATGACGGCCGCCTTCAAACGGCGTTCCGAGCCATTCTTTCACAATTTCACAGGCCAGCCCCGGCCCGATGACCCGCTCTCCCATGGCGAGGACATTGCTGTCATTATGGGCCCTTGTAGCCTTCGCGCTGAAGACATCATGTACAAGCGCGCAACGGATACCCTTTACTTTATTGGCGGAAATACACATCCCGATTCCGGTGCCACAAATGAGGATCGCACGGTCAAATTCCCCTTTTGCCACCTTTTCCGCAACCGGAAGCGCGTAATCCGGATAATCAACCGACCCTTCACAATCGCATCCGAAATCTTCGTAGGCAACACCCAGATCCTGAAGCAAACCGGCAATTTCCTGTTTAAGATGCTTACCGCCGTGGTCTGAAGCCAATGCCACTTTCATGTTCTTCCCCCTCCTTCATGCTTCTGATTCTATTGTGGCACAGAACGTCGAAAAAGAAAATAAAGCGTCTTAGAGGCCAGGTTCCATGGCTGTTAAAATTTCCGGCCCGTTTAAAACGTCCATCGTCCCCGGAAAAATGCCAGGCATACGGCCGCATGTTCCCGCATCTCCTCTTGTCTTGCGGGATTTCCCGGCACAAAACCTGAATTGCCGCGCTTCTTCCAGCCAAAACCGGTGCTCCCCGTCCAAAACCAGGCGGGCGAAAAACTCACCGGATATGAAAGCGGCGGGTGCTCCCTTTTAATTTCTCCGCATCCTGCTCGAGCTGCGCGATAAGCCTTTCAATCAATTCCATGTTCTGCGCCTGCTCATTTGTAATCGCCGTGACTTCTTTTGCCCCGGCAGAAGTCTGTTCGGTAATGGCCGCCACTTCCTGCGACTGGCTCGAAGCTTCGTGAATCGCATCCATTTGGTTCTTGGCCATACCGGCAATTTGATCAACTGCCCCCGCAACCAAATGGATTGATTCCGTCATTCTGTCCATCGCTTCATTGGCCTTTTGTCCTCTGTGCACTTCTTCATTGGCTTTTTGAACTTGTACAGCCATTTGTTCGACAACCCGTGTACCTTCCTGCTCAATGTGCTGGATCATCCCGGTAATGCCCTGAACGGCCTGGGCACTTTCATCCGCAAGCTTCCGGACCTCATTTGCGACCACCGCAAACCCGCGCCCGTATTCCCCGGCGCGTGCCGCTTCAATAGAAGCATTCAACGCCAGCAAATTGGTTTGTGCCGCGACTTCACCGACAAAAGAAATGATCCCCTCCACTTTCTTCGTTTCTTCCGCAAGATCCCGAACGGCTTCCAGCGAGATGGTATTTTCTTTTGCCAGATTTTCAACACCTGATATAAGTGAGTCCATTGTCTCTTTGCTCGTCTTTAATTCGCTCAGCATGTGATCAGAAGATTTTTTGCAAGTATCCGCTTTCCCGCGGACTTCGGATGCAAGCTGATAGGTTTTTTCAACGAGGTCAGCCGTAGATTGGGTGGCAGCCGCGGATTGCTCGGCGCCAAGTGAAATCTCTTCCACCGTCTTGTTTACATGTTCCGCCTGGCCCGCAGCCAGTGCCGTTTTCTCCGATATTTCCGACACACTTTCTTTGGTGCGTTCCACATTTTCATCAATTTGTTCAACCGTCTCCCGCAAATTGGAAAGCAAGGAATTGAAAGCCGCTGCGAGCGACTCAATTTCATCGCCCGATTTTGGCACGGGGACTTCATCTCTTAAATCCCCGCGGCTCGCTTTAAGGGCTGCATCTTCTAACTTGCGCATCGGGCCTGCAATCAGGAATGAACCGAAAAAGCTTAAAATCCCGGACCAGATAATCCCTAATGCAAGTGTAATGACAATAAACCACGGCAGCTTTATCCAGTCGGAAAAAAACGGATAAATAAGATAAATGAAAAGACCGCTTGCCGAATATGTAATAAAAGACAGCCCGGTTACGAACAATACAATTTTCTTCGTTAAACTGAATCTGTAGCTTCGCTTTTCCATCCGTCACACCCGCCCCTGGTTTCCCGTTTTCCTGTTTTTAATCAAACGATTGATCAATGCATGCAATTGTTGATAAGTTTCTCTGTAAGCATCCAGGCTGCCGCCGTACGGGTCCGGTACATCCCCGCTGCTTCCGGCATACTCCGCGATGGTAAACGTTTTATTGCGGGCATGCGGATACCGTGCTGCCACTGCCTGTTTGTGCCCGGACGTCATCGTAAGAATCACGTCAGCCCAACCCGCCAAATTCTCCGAAAGGTTCCGGGCGTGGTGGCGGAAATCGATTCCATTTTCTTTCAGCACCTCGTAGGTATGGACAGAAGCGTCTTCACCCTCGGGCGCAAAAAGGCCGGCTGATTCCACTTCAATGCCCGGCAGCTGTTTCGCTTTTAAAATGGCCTCCGCCATCGGGCTCCTGCATGTATTCCCGGTGCAAACAAAAAGGATATTCAAAGGCTGTCCCCCTATCCTGAACGATTTAAATCTACTATTATTATAGTAAAAAAGACCTTAATTACAAGGTTAATCTGTAGATAGATAAAAAAAGCCGGAAAATTGAAACCGGCTTTACTAAATAGAAAACAACAATTTGAGCCCAAAAACAACGAGGATCGTTCCCCCAAGCACTTCGCCGTACATCCCGATCCAGCCCTGGAATTTCCTGCCGATCAAAAGGCCGAGCCAGGTTAAAAATGTAGCAGCAACGCCGAAGCAAATCATAACAGCAACAGTCCGCACGCCGAAAATGCCAAGTGATAGCCCGGCAGAAAAACTGTCCAGGCTTACACTCAACGCAAACAGCATCGTTCCCCATCCGGACGGGCTGACAGCTTGCGCCCCCTCCTTTTTGAAGACCCATACAATCATCTGTATCCCCATAATCACGAGCAATATGCCACCAATATACTGGGCAAATAGGCCAAAAGTACGGGAGAGAAGATGGCCCGCAAAAATGCCGAGAACCGGCATCAACACATGAAAAATGCCGACCGTTAAACCTATGTAAAAGATTTGCCTCAGTCTGGGCTGCATCATGCCCACGCCGAGGCTTACCGAAAAAGCATCCATACCGAGCGCCAAAGCCATGATCGCCAAAGTTACCATTTCTGCGATGACTGCCATCTCTTTTTCCCCCTTTGGACGTGCCTACTCCAGCTTATGCACGTCCGGGGCGTTTTAGAAGCCGCAGATCATCCGAAACCGCCCGCGCACCCGATCCGCAATAAAACAGCACCAAGCGATAAGGGCAGTTTAAAAGCGTCCGGGTTACTGAACATCCTCTTCTTTTACATAACGATGCCCCGCTGCTTTCTCAAGCCGATTCATAATCGCCCGGCCGATGCCTTCACGCGGAAAAATTTCAGAAAATATCACATCCACTTTTTGCGCATTAAACGACCGAAGTGTATCATACAAGTGCTGGGCAACGGTCTCAAGGGATGCCCGCCTGCCACAAACTGCCACCACATCAGCACGGACGATACCGGACGTTTCTTCCGTCACAATCGCTCCTGTTACTTCCCCTTTTTTCCGGTGCGCATCGATCATTTGCTGCATAAAAGCTATGCTGCCATCCACAAGATAAACCGGCGCATCTGGCGCATAATGCGTATATTTCATGCCGGGTGCTTTCGGCCGGGCGCCAGCACCAGTTCCCTTAAGTCCCGGATCAAGCCTCACTTTTCCAATCCGTTCTTCGAGCTGTTCTTTCGTAACACCGCCCGGGCGCAAAATCACAGGCACTTCCGCTGTCACATCGAGCACGGTCGATTCCACTCCGACACCCGTTTCTCCGCCGTCCACAATGCCGGCAATTTTACCGGCAAGGTCTTCCCGGACATGGCGAGCTAATGTCGGGCTCGGCTTGCCGGACCGGTTGGCGCTCGGGGCGGCAATCGGCAGCCCGCTCATGCGAATAAGCGCCAGTGCAACCGGATGCCGGGGCATGCGGATCCCGACCGTGTCCAGCCCGGCCGTCACCTTTTCGGACAATGCCCCTTTCTTTACTTTTACAACGAGCGTAAGCGGGCCCGGCCAAAAAGCTTTCATCAGCACTTTCGCCGTTTCCGGTATTTCTTCCGCCAATTCTTCCAGCTGCTTTTCCTCCGCAATGTGGACAATCAGCGGATTATCGGATGGCCTTCCTTTTGCCTTGAAAATCTTATCCACCGCTTCATCGCTTGTTGCATCGGCTCCTAAACCGTATACCGTTTCAGTCGGAAAAGCGACTGTCTGCTTCTCTTTCAGTAACTGCGCTGCTTCTGCAAGTTGTGGATAAGCACCGGGATTCTCCACAGTTTTATCCACAACCCAGTATTTTGTTTCCATTCTTTTTCACCTTTCTCCATCCAATCATCGGTCCTGCCAGGATATTTATTTATCAAGTTTTCTCCCGGCAAGTATACAAAAGTTCGAAAAATGAAACAAGTATTATCCACAACTTGTGGATAATACTTCGCATTTTGTTGATAACCCGTCTTTGTTCCAGCCCGTTTGTCCGAGCTTTCCACAATCCGGGTGGAAAATGTTAAAACAGTTCTTTGATCACTTTCACAATCAGCAGCTTTTTCTCCACCTCGCCATCCTCTCCGGCGTAAACAGCGCTAGTGTGGTTTGCTGTTTCACCGACTGGCTGTTTCGTTTTGCGGTCTTGTGCCGCTGGTTGATTTTCATGCGGTTTCCGGTTCACTTTTTCAGCTGTCGCCGCTTCGGCAGGTTTTGTGCGGGCATTGGAAGTCGCAACCTTCTTTGTTTCCGATTTCTTTTCTTCACCCCTGCTGCTTGTTGCAACGCCGTTGGAAAAATCGAGAAAACAGAGGGGCGGATACAGGACGCACCACCAATTGGCGCCCTTGCCTTCCCCAAGCGTAATCAAAACCGCTTCATACTTCCCGGCCGGATATAAGTACTGGCCGTATAATTTTGTCGGAAAGGCGACCTTACCAAGTTCGGCTTTTACCGGTTCGTCCAGCTGTTCTTCCGCCATCACCCTTCTTGCAATGCTTTCAATTTCCGGCAAGTGGGAGCGGATGACTTTTTCCGCTTCTTTTTTGGAATTTAAGTGGCCTACCCATTTGGCGATGTTCGTATTTACTTCATCGCGGATTTTCCGTTTTACTGCCTGGTCTTCCGGCTTGTCACTGTTTGCCAGAATGCGCAGCCGGATCGCATCTTTCGGAATAACGATGGTTTCAGCCTCCACCGCTTTTTGTTTCGGTGCATATAAACTGATGATCGTTGCGATCGATAACATGAAAATATACAATGAAACCACTGTTTTTCTTTTCATTTTCTTCCCCCGTCCCTTCATATTCCCATTGTGGGCAGGAACAGGGGATTTTAAACTATGAATCTGAAAAAAAGCTAATTTTTTTCGCAAAACACCATCCGCTCATGGCCGTTGATATCGCGGACCACTTCCACAACGCTTTCCGGAAATGTATCCCGCAACAAGCAGGAAACGCGCTCCCCCTGGCCTGACCCGATTTCAAAACCGACGAGCGCCCGCTTGCTTAAAACAGACGGCAATGTTTCCATAAAGCGCCGGTAAAACGCAAGGCCGTCTTCTCCGCCAAACAGGGCCGTTTCAGGGTCATGGTCGCGCACCACAACGGATAACGAGCTCCGGTCCGTTTCCGGGATATACGGCGGATTGGATAAAACAATGTCCAATTTCTCGCCGTGTATAAACGGTTGGAGCAGATCTCCGTGCACAAACCGGATATCCGCATGCAGGGCTTCAGCGTTTTTTTCAGCTACGGCAAGCGCTTTTTCCGAAATATCGGAGGCGTACACCAAAAGCTCCGGCAACTCCAATTTAATTGTGGTCGCGATAATGCCGCTCCCTGTCCCGATATCTGCCAATTTAAGCCCTTTTGTTTCCCCGAAATGACGGCGGATCCGTCCGATTGCACCCTGCACCAATTCTTCCGTTTCCGGGCGCGGAATGAGCACATCCCCGTTGACAAAAAATTTTCGTCCGTAAAAGGTTTCATAGCCCGTAATATGCTGGACCGGAACCCCTTTTGCATGGGCTTCTGCCGCTTGCCGGAACTTCGCCTCCACATCCGGAGGCAAAACCATCCGCAAGTTGGAAAGCAGGCGGGTGCGATCCATATCCAGAAAATGTCCGAGCAAGATCTCCCCGGCTTGCGCGTCGCGGCCGTTTTCCGTTAAAAAAGAAGAAGCCCACTGCAAGGCTTCATACACTTTTATGTTCCTATCCATCAGCCATTCACACTCTCCAGTTTTTTTGACTGGTCTTCAAGAATGAGGGCATCAATGATTTCATCGAGTTTGCCATCAAGCACCTGGTCAAGCTTTTGGATCGTTAACCCGATCCTATGGTCCGTCACACGGTTTTGCGGAAAATTGTACGTACGAATCCGCTCGGAACGATCCCCCGTTCCAACGGCAGATTTCCGGTTGGCGTCATATTCCGCCTGCGCTTCCTGCTGAAATTTATCATAAATGCGGGCACGAAGCACTTTCATCGCTTTTTCTTTATTTTTGATCTGCGATTTTTCATCCTGGCAGGACACGACAATCCCGGTCGGAATATGGGTCAGGCGCACAGCCGACATTGTCGTGTTGACGCTTTGCCCGCCCGGCCCGCTTGATGCAAATGTATCGACCCGGATATCTTTCTCATTGATATCCACTTCGACTTCCTCCGCTTCCGGCAAAACCGCAACCGTTGCCGTAGACGTATGGATACGCCCGCCCGATTCCGTTTCCGGCACACGCTGCACCCGGTGAGCCCCGTTTTCAAACTTCAATTTCGAATACGCACCCTTGCCGTTCACCATAAACACAATTTCTTTGTACCCGCCGATCCCCGTGACATTGGCTTCAATCACATCGATTTTCCAGCCTTGCGATTCGGCATAACGCATGTACATGCGGTACAGATCGCCTGCAAACAACGCGGCTTCATCCCCGCCGGCTGCCCCACGGATTTCCACGATAACATTTTTTTCATCATTCGGGTCTTTCGGCAGGAGCAAAATTTTCAGGCGCTCTTCATATTCCGGGATTTTTGACTCGAGCTCATGGATCTCTTCTTTCACCATGTCCTTCATTTCAGGATCGAGTTTTTCCGAAAGAAGCGACTTTGCATCCTGGAGCTGTTTCTGCACTTCTTTATATTCACGGTACACCTGTACGGTTTCCTGTAAATCCGACTGCTCCTTCGAATACTCCCGCAGTTTTTTCGGATCATTGACGATCTCAGGATCACTTAACAACTCGTTCAGCTTTTCGTACCGATCTTCCACGGCCTGCAACCGATCGAACATCGAACCCCACCTCATTTCACAACGTATTCCCGTTCCGATAACAGCAAAATCCGCCCTAAGACATAACAAGTTTATTATAGTATACGCACGGGGAAACTTAAAGCGGAACATGAAAACAGTATGTGTCAAGTTTTTCTCGACAAGGTTTAAATATCGGGTATTCCAAGACACTCTTTTTGTACACTTTCGGCTACCGTGCTTTACTTGCTCGGTGTAATTTTCGGAAAAGATT
>NZ_JARTJQ010000048.1:0-6916 GCF_036225245.1 Weizmannia sp. CD-2023 | reverse complement strand
GTTAAAAGGCAGCAGGAAAAGCTCGTTTTTATACAGAAAAAAGGAGCGCCTGCCCGGGTCAAAATGCTCGAGGGTGTTTTTGGCAAAGGTTGTCCAGTCTTTTTCCTGTTGCTTTGAAAGCTTCATGCCCTTTTCAAGCGGCACCTTTTGCCCCGTTTCCTCCGCGTGTTTGCGCATTTTTGCAGCAAAATGTCCTTCGCCTTTTAAGCGGTGCGGCCATAAACGCGCCGCATTGGACAAATCTTTCCGCTTTTCTGTTGCCCATTCCGGCTTTCCCGGTCCAACGCCGTGTTCATGGGGAATCGGCACCAGTGCCATGTCTTCATGCCGCGCCAAAAAAGCTTCAATTGTCTGTTCGTTTTCTTCCGGAGAAAAGGTGCAGGTCGAATAAACAAGGGTGCCGCCGGGCTTTAGCATCTTCCAGGCATGCTCCAAGATCGTGCGTTGTTTTTGCGCGCACGCTTCGACATGTTCCTGGCTCCAGAAACGCGCGGCTTCGGGATCTTTTCTGAACATGCCTTCCCCGGAGCAGGGGGCGTCAACCAAAATTTTATCGAAATAGTTTTCGAAATGCCGGCTCAGTTTTTCAGGCGTTTCGTTTGTCACAACGGTATTGGAGAACCCAAGCCGTTCAATATTTTCAGAAAGCGCGCGCACCCGCTTCGGATGGATTTCATTTGCAAGCAGAAATCCGTTTTCGCCGATTCCAGATGCAATTTGCGTCGATTTGCCCCCCGGCGCGGCGCATAAATCAAGCACTTTATCGCCTTTTTCAAGTCCGAGCTGCCCTGCGATAAACATCGCGCTCGGCTCCTGGATATAATAGAGCCCGGCGGCATGGTACGGGTGTTTTCCAGGCTTGTCTTTTTCTTCATCAAAATAATAACCGGAGGCAAAAGGAATTTTTTCCAAATGGAAAGGGTTGTGCGCATGCCATTCCGTTTCGCTCACTTTTGTCGGATTCAGGCGCAATCCGGACGCCCGCGGTTTTTCATAGGAGCGGAAAAAATCATCGGCTTCCTTTCCAAGCAGCTTCCCCATCTTTTCCATAAAGGTTTCAGGTAATTCCAATCATGAGACCCCTTTCCGTTAAAATCGCCGCTATGATCCATTATAATGAAATCGGGGCTTGCAGTCACGAAACTGGATGAAAACAACATCAACAGGTAAAATAAAAAATAATCTTTTATAAAGGGGGGAGCCGCATGGCAGAGGAAACCGCGATTTTTGCCGGCGGATGCTTCTGGTGCATGGTCCATCCTTTTGACCAATTGCCCGGCATTCAAAAAGTTGTTTCTGGGTACACAGGCGGAACAAAGCCGAACCCGACATATGAGGAAGTGTGCTCCGGTGCGACCGGGCATACAGAAGCTGTTGAAATTACGTTTGATCCGGAAGTTTTTCCTTACGAAAAGCTGCTTGACATTTACTGGCGGCAAATTGACCCGACAGATGCAGGCGGGCAGTTTTACGACAGGGGGGGCTCTTACCGGCCGGTTATTTTCTATCAAAACGAAGCCCAGCGGCAGGCGGCGGAAGCTTCAAAAAAACGGCTGGAAGAGAGCGGGCGGTTTAAAAAGCCGATTGCTGTCACAATTGAACCGGCTTCTGCCTTTTATCCGGCGGAAAGTTACCATCAGGATTATTACCGGAAAAATCCGACCCATTACGAGGCTTACCGGCAAGGTTCAGGCAGGGCCGCATTTATCCGCAACCATTGGAGGGATGAACATGAAGGATGAAAAACTGACGCCTTTGCAATATGAAGTGACGCGGAAAAACGGAACGGAACCGCCGTTTCAAAATGAATACTGGAACGAGTTCCGCGACGGTATTTATGTCGATGTTATTTCCGGAAAACCGCTGTTCAGTTCAAAAGATAAATATGATGCAGGCTGCGGCTGGCCGAGTTTTACAAAACCGATTGATGCCGGCCAACTTACCGAACGGCTTGATACGAGCCACGGCATGATTCGTACGGAAGTGAGAAGCAAGGCGTCTGACGCGCATTTGGGCCATGTGTTTCCGGATGGGCCAGGCCCTGCGCATCTTCGGTACTGCATGAATTCAGCCGCGATGCGTTTTATTCCGAAAGAAAAGCTTGAGGAAGAAGGATATGGGGAGTATCTTGCGCTCTTTGAAGAAAAAGAATAAGCCGGCTGGGCGGATGCACATACAAAACGGGCCCGTATCCCATACGATGCACTGTACAGAAAAACAGTTTTTTTGAGGAGTGAATGGGATGTATTACGGCCATGAAGGTGCTTACCCTGCATATGACCCCTGCTGCGGCTACGGATACGGTTATGGGTCTGGTTACGGATACGGTTCCGGTTACGGCTGGGGCTTTGCAGGACACAGAAACGGCTTTGCTTTAATTGTTGTGCTGTTTATTTTGCTGATCATTATCGGCGCATGCTGGATCGGCCCCAATTAAAAATGAAAAAAGCCCAGGGCTATGCCCTGGGCTTTTTTCGTGTCCCTTTTATATTTTAAAGTTTCCGATCAGCTTGCGCAGGTTTTCTGCCTGCTTTGACAACTCCGAGGCTGCGGCTGTGACTTCTTCCATCGATGCAGACCCTTCCTCGGTACTTGCTGCGGTCATTTCCGTATTTGCCGCGGTATTCATGGCAATCTTGCTGACGGCATCGAACGAATTGGCGACATCGACAGAAAGTTTTTGCGTTTTTTCAATTTGGGCGGCCATGTCAATAATGACATTTGTCGTTTCATTCGTTTGTTTTTGAATGACTTCTAGCGAGTGCATCGTTTCATTGGAAATTTGCACGCCGGAAGTAACCGCCTCTACCCCTTCCTGATTCTGGCCGATAATGGTGCTAATTTCTTTTTGGATCGAACGCACAATATTCGTGACTTCCTGGGCAGCAGACTGGGATTGTTCGGCCAGTTTTCTGACTTCATCTGCTACGACGGCAAAGCCGCGCCCGTGCTCCCCGGCCCTGGCTGCCTCGATTGCCGCATTCAATGCAAGCAAATTGGTTTGTTTGGCAATCCCGGTGATCGTCATAATGATCTTTGTAATATCATCCGACTTTCCACCGAGCGCCTCTACCGTTTTGCTCGTATTTGTCATGATCGCTTCAATGCTCTTCATTTTGCCGGACGTTTCCATAATGGACCGGCTGCCTTTTTCTGCCGATTCTTTCATATGGAGCGAAGCCTGTTTTACCGTTTCCGCCTGCCGGAAAAGCGTATCGACCACTTCTTCAAGCGACTTCATTTTCGATAAGGATGTATCCATCTTGGAAGAAGTTTGTTCGCTGTCTGCCGCGATTTCATTGGCTGTTTCCGCAATCGACTGGATCGTTTTCGATGTTTCTTCAGAAGAAGCGAGCAGTTCTTCGCTTGAGGCAGAGACACTTTCCGCCATCGCGGATACTTCTTTTACAAGCCGGGCAATGCCGTCTATCAGCTGGTTTGTATCTCTTGCCAGTTTTGCCAGTTCGTCATTGGACGTCACTTCAATCCGCCTTGTCAAATCCCCGCCGGCATCTGCGATTCCCAAAATCGACCGGCTGATTTTTCTCGTGCTCGATTTGATGTTTTTCGTTAGGCTGATGCTGAGCATGACAGCCAGCACGATGGCAAGCAAGGAAAGGGTGACGGTTACGATCCGCGCAATCAGGACGGAACGATGCAAGTCGCCGATCCGGCTTTCTGATGCCTGTGTGGTGCTTATCAGCAAATCATGGATGCTGCTTTTCAAATTTTTCATGTAGTCGGATGCCTGGGAATCCTTCACTTGTGCAACCGCTTCTTGTTCCGACCCGTACTGCCTTGCTTCGACAACCCGGTCAACTGTTCCTACCCAGAAATTATAGGCTTCCGAAATTTTTTCGAGTTTTTGGCTCTGCAACCGGTCATCTTTCAGCATTTTTTGCAAGCGGCTTAACGTGCTGCTGGCTTCCTGTTTCCCCTGGTCATACGGCCGTAACGCAGCTTCATTTCCGGAAATGGCGTAATTCAGGGCGCCCGTTTCAATTTCGCCGGTCTGATTGAGCAGGCTTTGGACACGATCGTGCACGGCGAGGTCATGCTGGACAACATGATTGATTTCATTCTCCAGCTCGCGCATGTTTATGTATGAAGTGACGGTTAATACAATGAGCAAGACGGTTAAAACCCCGAATGAAATCACAATTTTTCCCCTGATCGTCTGCAAATAATAAAGGGGAAGCCGATGCAGCTGGCGGTTCGGACGGGAATTTTTCCGTTTCTCGCTTTTTTGCTTTCTTATTGCAAAAATGTTCCTTTTATTCAATCAAAAGCCCCTCCTTTTTACCCTGTGAACCGCAAATCATCATCTATATTTTAAACATGTTTTCTATCTTTTTCTAGTTTTTTGTAAAAAATTCCTCTTCCCGTAATGCCACCCTTTCTACTTTACGCGGGGGAGACGATCCGCTATATTGGAGTAAAAATCATTTTGGAGGATACTTATGAAATCTTTTTACCAGTTTTTAATGAGATATAGGGATCCGCATCTCCGTGACGAGTTGACGGTTTTTGCCAATGGGGCATACAATGATCACAGTTTTCCGAAACATTCAACCAACTATCATGAAATCAGTTCCTATCTCGAATTAAACGGGCATTATATCCCGTCAATGTCGGTTTTTGATCGGGCATGGGAGATTTATAAAGGCGAAAGCAAATAACCGGCCGAAAATTGTGCTGTTCGCTTTTTCCGGAGCGCATGCATAGAATGAAGTAAAACGTGTTTCGTTTTCAAGGAGCATGAAAAATGGATGCAAAAGCGCCGAAGTTTCAAGTTGGAGATACAGTGGTCGTAAAAGTATACGGGACGGTGGGAAAAATTACGGCTGTGAGACAGCTGGAAGGAGGGTATTTCTATGTGGTCAATGACCGGGAAGGCCTCCTAGCCGAACAAAGCCTCGCCCGCCTGGAAGAATATGACGGGATTCTGTATAAGAAAGAGGAAGTCAATATAGAATTGAAATTTTTTATCGGGGATATTGTAAAAGTAAAAGGCTATGGCGGCGTTCTTTTTAAAATTGTTGGTTTCCGCACGGAGATTTGGCGGTATGCAGAAGATGCATGGGAAGATGTGATTTATGAAATGGTCAGCATTCCAAAGGGCGAATGGCTTGAAGCGGATGAAGAAGAACTTTTGTTAATCGCCGATGCCGGGCAGGCCGATTCGTTTGTCAGCCGTTATCAATTTTTTTACCCGATGAAAAGCAGCCCCCTGTACCAGCTTGTCACTTCCGACTTGAAAACGCAGGAAAAAATCGACCACCTGCTCGATATGTATAATGATTATACGCTGCTGTTAAACCTGTTTGGTGATGAGGCGTACAGAGCCATGCTTGAGGCGGTCAAAATGCAAATCCAGGTTCTTTCGGCGCACGGCGGCCCGGATTAGTTTAGCGGGGTTTGGCATATCAGACCGTACGGGGTCATATTTATATCAACAAACAGAACAAAACGCGGGGTGGCTGCGGGATGAAAAAAGGGGGCGTTTTTAATGGAGAATATGGATGTTTATATTGATACAGAGGAAATCGCCGCATTCTTTTTTAAAGAGCTCGTGAAAAGGGGATTTGCGCCCCGTGAAGAAGAACTGGACGAAATTGCCGATATCACTTTTGAATACTTGCTTGCAAAAAGCATCATAGACGAAGAATATGAAGACGATTCCATATGAGGCGATCTGTTTGCAGGCCGTACAGGGAAAGGTGCAGCATCGGTATCCGGGACAGCCTTTTTCGGTCCCGCACGAAATAGCACTTGATGTCCCGTTGAATTTGCCTTAAAATAAAAAGAGAAATCGCAGGGGGAGAAACCTGCGATTTTTTTTGGCAAAGGAGCGGGATGCGGACGGTTGTGCGCTTAACGGGAATGTGCTTGCTTTTTCCATCGCAGAAAGATCCGGATGGGGCATTCATGCCGCTTCTTTTGCAGTACCGGCTCAAAATGGGGGCGAGCATCCATTTTGGGACAGAAGCCCATGCCGCAGTGAACGCGGTACCGGTAGAAGGATCAAAAGCACAAATTTTTTAGGATAGAGAAAGGTGACAACATGAGAAAATATGTATATACCGGCCTTGCCGCGATTTTTTTGGCCGGCTGCAGTGTAACAAACGGAAACCAGCCGGAAACGGGCGCCCATAAAAGTACCGCGCCGGCGAAACCGGCCCACACGGATACCGCGAAAAAAACCGGTTCCGGTTTGGTGCTTGATGCAAAATATTTTAACAAAATCAAAACGGTTAACGGGAAAAAAGTGATCCAGAATCCGGACAATATTTTGGCGCTTGTCAATAAAAACTATATTCTCGGGGATTACAAACCGAAAGACCTCGTCCGGCCGAATGTCCGCTTTTCATTTGGCGACGAAAGAATCGAAAAAAGCTATATGCGGAAAGAAGCAGCCGCGGCGCTTGAAAAAATGTTTGCCGCCGCCGAGAAGGACGGCATTGAATTATATGCCGCTTCCGCATACCGGTCGTATAACCGCCAGAAAGCTGTGTATGCGGCAGAAGTGCAAAGTTCGGGGGAAGAACATGCAGAACAGGCGGTTGCCATCCCGGGGTCGAGCGAACATCAGACCGGTCTCGCCGTTGATATTACAAGCCAGACCGCCCATTTCCTTCTCTCACAGCAAATGGGGAAGCAGAAGGAAGGCATCTGGCTTGCAAAACATGCGCATGAATACGGGTTTATTTTAAGGTATCCGAAAAACAAAGAGAACATTACGAAATATGAGTACGAGCCCTGGCATTTCCGGTATGTCGGAAAAGAGGCGGCAGCCGTCATTTACAAGCACGGCTGGACGCTTGAAGAGTATTTCGAACATGTACATAAAGCTGAATAAATCCGTATGTGTAAAATTTTACTCGAAGGGGCAAATGAGTGGAAAAAAATGGGAAGA
>NZ_JARTJQ010000047.1:0-75719 GCF_036225245.1 Weizmannia sp. CD-2023 | reverse complement strand
TTTTTGGATGTCAGAAACAATAAAAGCATAAAAATAGTCCCCGCAGACACAAGGGCTTTTTAATTTGTCCTGCCGTAGCAGTAAAAGCTTTTCAAAGCGCTTGACCTCCAATGAACCCGCACCCGCAATCTGTCTGGGTTAATCTTTACCGCTCGCTGCACACGCAGTCCCATCGGGTGGTCCGTGAACATCCGATTGTCTCCCCAAACAGAAATGCTGAAAAAAGGGGCAGTTTTCCTAGTTGCATTTTCTGTAAGGAATCCTGTATAATTAAAGTCAAATATAGTCAAAGTCAAAAGAAGGTGTCAGGAGGTGGCTTTGATGAAAAATATATCGGATATCATAGAGGAATATTTGAAACGGATTCTGGAGCTGAATGAAACAGAAATCCTTGAAATAAAACGCAATGAGATTGCCGATAAGTTCCAATGTGTCCCCTCACAAATTAATTATGTCATCAATACGCGGTTTACGATTGAAAGAGGGTATATTGTTGAAAGTAAAAGGGGCGGCGGCGGCTATATCCGAATCATGAAAGTGCGGCCTGAAAGCGATGCGGAACTGATTGACCAGCTGCTTGTGCATATCGGCAATGTCATCTCCCAGTCGAATGCGGAAGCCATCATTCTCCGCCTCGTTGAAGAAGAGGTGATCTCAAGGCGGGAGGCAAAAATCATGCTCAGCGTGATGGACCGCTCCGTGCTCTACATCCAGTTGCCGGAACGGGATGAACTGCGTGCCAGAATGTTGAAATCGATGTTAACGACCTTAAAATACAAGTAACAATAGAGGTGAGTATGCCGTGATTTGCCAGGAATGCAATGAAAGGCCGGCAACGATGCATTTTACTAAAATTATAAACGGTGTGAAAACGGAATTCCATCTTTGCGAGAAGTGCGCGCAGGAGAAGGGGGAAAAGTTTTCATCGGATTGGGGGAAAACCTTTTCCTTCGATAATCTGCTCGCGGGCCTTTTTAATTTTGATCCGGCCATCCAACTTTTCAAACAGGAAACAGCACCTGACCCGGATGTGCTTCGCTGCAACCATTGCGGGATGACATTGAACCAGTTTTTAAACACAAGCCGGTTAGGCTGCCCGCATTGCTATGAGACGTTTCAGCACCAGCTTGTTCCGATTTTGCAGCGCCTTCATGGCGGCAACGTTGCGCATGAAGGAAAAATACCTGCACGGATTGGCGGTGCCATTTATACAAAGAAAAAATTGCAGGAATTAAAGGCGGCGTTGCAGGAAGCCATCAGCCAGGAAGAATTTGAAAAAGCAGCAGAACTCCGCGATCAAATTCGCGCACTTGAAGGTTCTTCTCAAGCAAAAGGAGGGGAACAATAATGTCTTTAGAACATTTTTTGCACAAAGCGTCCAGCTCCTGGATGAACGAGCAAGGGCCTGAATCGGAAATTGTGCTGACGACACGGGTTCGTCTGGCAAGAAATTTAAAAAATTACCGGTTCCCGTCCTTGTTTACCAGCGAGGAAGCAAGGGAAATTATGAAAACAATCCAGGATATCGCCCGAAATCATTTTCCGGCTGAAATGCAGGCTGAATTTTTAAAAATGGACGAATTAAAACCGCTCGAAAAAAGGGTGCTTGTGGAGAAACACCTGATTAGCCCGCAACTTGCCGAAGAAGCGGGTGACGGGGCAGTTATTTTGTCAAGCGGCGAAGATATTAGTATTATGATAAATGAGGAAGATCATTTACGCATACAATGTCTTTCTCCAGGGCTTCAATTGCATGAAACGCTTCAGAAAGCCAATCAGCTTGATGACCTGCTTGAAAATTGGGTCGATTATGCTTTTGATGAAACGCTCGGTTACTTAACCAGCTGCCCGACAAATGTCGGAACGGGCATCCGCGCATCGGCCATGATGCATTTGCCGGGACTTGTGCTGACACAGCAAATTAAACAAATCATTCCGGCGATTCATCAGCTTGGTTTGGTGGTAAGAGGAATATATGGCGAAGGAAGCGAAGCCATCGGAAATATTTTTCAAATTTCCAACCAGGTGACACTCGGAACATCGGAAGACAATATTGTCTCGGATTTAACCAGTGTCATCCGGCAGATCATTACACAGGAAAGATCGGCAAGGGAAGCATTGGTGCAGACTTCAAACATACAATTAGAAGACAGGGTTTACCGTTCGCTCGGTGTCCTGCAAAACAGCAGGATCATTGAAACAAAAGAAGCGGCCCGTTGTTTGTCCGATGTCCGGCTGGGAATTGATCTGGGCTATATTCAAAACATTTCGAAACAAATTTTAAATGAATTGATGATTTTAATGCAGCCGGGTTTTTTACAGCTTTATGCCGGAAGAGCGCTCAGCCCGTATGAAAGGGATATCCGGAGGGCTACACTGATAAGAGAACGTTTGAGGCTTGAGGAGACCAAATGAACAGGAGGAATGACAGATGATGTTTGGAAGATTTACAGAGAGAGCCCAGAAAGTGCTGGCCCTTTCCCAGGAAGAAGCAATCCGCCTGAAACATAACAATATCGGAACGGAACATATTTTGCTCGGACTTGTCCGCGAAGGGGAAGGCATCGCGGCAAAAGCGCTGTACGGCCTGGGTTTAAGCGCCGAAAAAATCCAGGAAGAAGTGGAAACCCTGATCGGGAACGGCCAGGAAATTTCCCAAACGATCCACTACACGCCAAGGGCCAAAAAAGTGATTGAACTGTCAATGGATGAAGCGAGAAAACTCGGGCACTCCTATGTTGGAACGGAACATATCCTCCTCGGGCTGATCCGTGAAGGTGAAGGCGTGGCGGCACGCGTGCTGACAAATCTCGGCGTTAGCTTAAATAAAGCAAGGCAACAGGTGCTCCAATTATTGGGAAACAGTGAAGCGTCCGTACAGGGCGGTTCGGCGGCCAGCGTCAGCACACCGACACTGGACAGTCTGGCCCGCGATTTAACAGCGATCGCACGGGAAGATTCCCTTGATCCTGTAATCGGGCGCAGCAAAGAAATTCAACGCGTCATTGAAGTACTGAGCCGGAGGACAAAAAACAACCCTGTCCTTATCGGGGAACCGGGCGTTGGGAAAACGGCCATTGCAGAAGGCCTTGCCCAGCAAATTGTGCATAATGAAGTGCCGGAAACGCTGCGTGACAAACGGGTTATGACGCTTGATATGGGTACGGTTGTGGCCGGTACAAAATACCGTGGCGAATTTGAAGACCGCCTGAAAAAAGTCATGGATGAAATCCGCCAGGCCGGTAATATCATTCTTTTCATCGATGAATTGCATACCTTAATTGGGGCCGGCGGTGCGGAAGGAGCCATTGATGCTTCCAATATTTTAAAACCGTCGCTTGCCCGCGGCGAACTGCAGTGCATCGGGGCTACAACACTGGATGAATACCGGAAATATATTGAAAAAGATGCTGCACTGGAAAGAAGGTTCCAGCCGATCCAGGTCGATGAGCCGACGATTGATGAGTCGATCCAGATTTTAAAAGGGCTGCGCGATCGCTATGAAGCACACCATCGCGTCTCGATTACCGATGAGGCGATCGAAGCCGCTGTAAAACTTTCGGACCGCTATATCGCAGATCGGTTCCTGCCGGATAAAGCGATTGACTTAATCGATGAAGCCGGATCGAAAGTGCGTCTTCGTTCCTTTACAACGCCGCCGAATTTGAAAGAACTGGAATTGAAACTGGAAGAGGTACGCAAGGAAAAAGATGCGGCCGTCCAGAGCCAGGAATTTGAAAAAGCGGCTGCGTTAAGGGATACCGAACAGAAACTGCGCGAACAGCTGGAGGAAACGAAGAAAAACTGGAAGGCAAAACAAGGCCAGGAAAACAGTGAAGTCACAGTCGATGATATAGCGCTTGTTGTTTCGAGCTGGACGGGAGTTCCGGTGACGAAACTGGCACAAACCGAAACGGAAAGGCTTCTGCACCTTGAAGAGATCCTTCATTCCCGGGTGATCGGGCAGGAAGAAGCGGTACTTGCAGTGGCGAAAGCAGTCCGCCGTGCACGGGCAGGATTAAAAGATCCGAAACGCCCGATCGGTTCCTTCATTTTCCTCGGGCCAACAGGGGTCGGAAAAACAGAACTGGCGCGGGCGCTTGCGGAAGCGATGTTCGGCGATGAGGATGCCATGATCCGGATCGACATGTCCGAATACATGGAGAAACATTCGACTTCCCGCCTCGTAGGTTCGCCGCCTGGATATGTCGGTTTTGAAGAAGGCGGGCAGCTGACGGAAAAGGTACGGAGAAAACCGTATTCGGTTGTGCTGCTTGATGAAATTGAAAAAGCGCACCCGGATGTGTTCAACATTTTGCTCCAGGTACTGGATGACGGCCGGCTGACCGATTCCAAGGGCCGCACGGTTGATTTTAGCAATACGATTGTCATCATGACATCGAATGTCGGCGCAGATGCTTTAAAACGCAACAAGAGCGTCGGGTTCACCATTCAGGATACCGTCGAGGCCGATTATAAAGACATGAAGGACAAAGTGCTCGAGGAACTGAAAAAAGCGTTCCGGCCTGAGTTTTTGAACCGTGTTGATGAAACCATTGTGTTCCATTCGCTCGAGAAGAAACAGTTGAACGAAATTGTCACGTTGATGGCGAAAGAATTGTCGGACCGGTTAAAAGAGCATCATATCGAACTTGTGCTGACGGATGCCGCAAAAGAAAAAGTGGCGGAAAAAGGCTACGATCCGGAATACGGCGCGCGGCCGCTGCGCAGATCGATTCAGAAAAACATCGAAGACCGCCTTTCGGAAGAAATGCTGAAAGGCAATATAAAAGAAGGGCAAAAGGTATTGGTCGATGTAAAAGACGGCGAATTTACTTTTGCCAGTGTGGCAGAGTCGGAAGCTGTATCGTCCAATTCTTAATGCCGAAAGCAGGAAAGGGTACAATGGTTTTGGCGATTGTACCCTTTTTTTCACATATATAAAATTTCGCGCCAAAATCAATGGCGATTAGGATAACATTGCTTCTGGCAACACATAAAGAAGGAGTAATGTTTCTTTCAACCTATGTGGCGGTTTCTTATACGATTTTAATTCAATTTCAAGATACTTTGTTTACACTTATACACATAGATATGAGGGAAAGGGGTTTAAGATGGCAAAAAAAACCGTGAAGTTTGTTTGCCAAAACTGCGGCTACGAGTCGCCAAAATGGATGGGAAAGTGCCCGCAATGCAGCCAGTGGAACCAGATGGTGGAGGAAGCGGAGACGCCAAAACGGAGGGGCTTTTTTTTACATCCGGAGCCTGGAAATGAAACCAAAGCGGCACCTATTACGTCTATAGAGTCTAAAGAAGAAAAAAGGACAAAAGTGGATTTTGGAGAGCTGAACCGTGTCCTCGGAGGCGGCATTGTTGCCGGATCACTTGTTTTGATCGGCGGGGATCCCGGGATCGGCAAATCAACGCTGCTTTTGCAAGTGTCATCACAACTGGCAAAGCACGGGTTAAATGTACTGTATATTTCCGGGGAGGAATCGGCGAAACAGACGAAGTTAAGGGCGGATCGGTTAAACATCCATACCGACCATCTTTATGTGCTGCCGGAAACGGACCTTTCCGTGATCCAGCAGGCGATAGATGAACTGAATCCCGGCTTTGTTGTCATTGATTCCATCCAGACGATTTACCATCCGGAAATCCAGTCTGCGCCGGGCAGTGTGTCGCAAGTGAGGGAAACGACTGCACAGCTGATGCGGACGGCAAAAACAAAAAACGTGGCCATCTTCATTGTCGGCCACGTGACAAAAGAAGGCTCCATTGCCGGTCCGCGCGTGCTTGAACATATGGTGGATACGGTCCTGTATTTTGAAGGTGAACGCCATAACGCCTACCGGATATTAAGGGCGGTCAAAAACCGCTTTGGTTCGACGAATGAAATTGCGATTTTGGAAATGAAAGAATCCGGTTTGGAAGAAGTCCAGAACCCTTCCGAAATTTTTCTGGAAGAACGGACAAAAGGTGCAGCCGGTTCTACCGTGGTGGCTTCCATTGAGGGGACGCGCCCGGTCCTTGTCGAGATCCAGGCGCTGTTGGCCCCGACGTTTTTCAATATGCCGCGGCGGATGGCATCCGGGATTGACTATAACCGTGTCACGCTGATTATGGCGGTGCTTGAAAAACGGGCCGGTCTTTTGATTCAGAACCAGGATGCTTATTTAAAAGTCGCCGGCGGCCTGAAAGTGGATGAACCGGCAGTGGATTTGGCAGTTGCTGTCAGCGTGGCATCCAGTTTTCGCGACAAGCCGACAAATGCGGATGACTGCATTATCGGAGAGGTCGGGCTGACGGGGGAAGTCAGGCGGGTGTCCAGGATTGAGCAGCGCGTCCAGGAAGCGGCAAAACTTGGTTTCCGGCGGGCGATCATCCCGAAAAATAATATGGGCGGGTGGACGCCGCCAAAAGAGATTCAAGTGATCGGCGTCTCCACAATCCAGGAAGCTTTGCAAGCGGCACTCGGCGGATGAGAAAGGGAACAAATTTCCGTGCCTTCTATGTGTTCTTTGGATCAGTGCGTGAGGGTACCGGAGGAAGCGGAAGGCACTGGGAAGTGAAGGAAAGCGTGGAAAAAAACGGAACCCACTTGATAAGCAAATAACTGCCGCAAATCTGCGTTTACAGGATCCGTTATGATGTAAAGACAGAAAAGACAGCGGCTGGCAGGATACAAATTTTAAAAGAAAGCAGGGGATGTGCATGAAGCCTGAAAATGCCCGGAGAAAACCGCGGCGATTAACTGGCTCGGTAGGGAAAAATACGAAGGCAAACGTTTTAAACCATATTTTTTGTTTATAATGTATAAAGGAGGTGAACATGTTGTTAAGACGGCTTATACAAATTTGTTTGGTACTGATTGGCGGCACGCTCGGTGTTTTCCTGCTGCCTGATTTTTACAAGCTTGTGAAAGTGGATTATGTGTTAATCAACAACCCGTATGTTTCAGCGCTGTTGGGGGCTATTATCTTTTATCTTATTACTTTCTGGTCCATTCATTATATCGTTGATTTTGTCGATTGGTTTGAGGATTCACTGGTAAAAGTCCCGATGACGGAAATTTTTTCCGGCACCTTTGGCCTTGTGCTCGGCCTGATTATTGCTTATCTGGCAAGCATTCCGGTGCGGGGAATTCCGATTGTCAATACAATTGTGTCGATTACACTTACAGTATTGCTCGGTTATATCGGATTTCAGGTCGGTTTTAAGAAAAGAGAGGAAATTTTCAATTTGTTTTTCAACCGGCAGCATAGACGGAAAGGCGGGACAGAGCAAGAAGGGCATCCGCAGCCTGGAAAACAGGTGAAGATTCTTGATACAAGCGTTGTCATCGACGGACGGATTGCGGATATTTGCCAGACCGGTTTTCTTGACGGGCCGATTGTGATTCCGCTCTTTGTGCTTGAAGAATTGCAGCATATTGCCGATTCTTCGGATGCTTTGAAAAGAAACCGGGGCCGGCGTGGGCTTGATATCTTGAACCGGATACAGAATGAACTGCCGATCGAAGTGCAAATGTATGAAGGCGATTTTGAAGATATCCAGGAAGTTGACAGCAAGCTCATTAAACTGGCAAAATTGATGAACGGGATTGTCGTGACGAATGATTATAATTTAAATAAAGTATGTGAATTCCAGAAAGTCAAGGTGCTCAATATCAATGACCTTGCCAACGCCGTAAAACCGGTTGTGCTCCCCGGCGAAGAGCTCAATGTGCAACTCATTAAAGACGGGAAAGAGCATCACCAGGGGATTGCCTATTTGGATGACGGCACGATGATTGTTGTCGAAGAAGGCAAAAATTACATTGGCAAACGCATTGATGTGCTCGTGACAAGCGTCCTGCAGACTTCGGCGGGCCGGATGATTTTTGCCAAGCCGAAACTGCTTGAAAAAGCGTTATAATGCAGCCTGGAACACCCGCGGCGCCGGACGCGGGAAGTTCATACAGGATGCCGGGGGAGATTGGATTTGACAGATTATGAGGTGATTATACCGGCAGCCGGATCGGGGAAGCGGATGGGCGCAGGGTTCAACAAATTATTTCTTGAACTGAACAAGCGCCCGGTCATTGCGGTTACAGCAGAAGTTTTTTTGGCCGATCCGTCCTGCAAAAAGTTGATACTTCCCGTGCAGCCGCATGATAGGGAAGAGATGAAGCGTATTTTGCCCCGCTCGGAAAAAATAGTATTTGCCCGCGGCGGTTCTGAACGGCAATATAGCGTACGGAACGGGCTGGAACTTGCCGGAAGCTGCAGTGTCATTCTTGTGCATGACGGTGCAAGGCCGTTTATCAGCGCCGGATCCATTGCAGCGCTGGCGGCAATGGCCGGGGAAAAAGGGGCGGCGATAGCGGCTGTTCCGGTAAAAGACACGATCAAAAGAGCAAAAGACCAGATTGTAACCGAGACGATTGAGCGGAGCAGCTTGTGGCAGATCCAAACGCCACAAGCTTTTCGCACGTCTGTCTTGAAAAAAGCGCATGAAGCGGCGGAACGGGACGGCTTTCTCGGAACGGATGAAGCCTCACTGGTCGAACGGATCGGCCATCCTGTACATATTGTGCCGGGAAGTTATGATAATATTAAAATTACGACACCGGAAGATCTTTATTTCGCAGAAGCGATTTTAAAAAAGCAGGGGGGAGGATGAAGATGTTCAGGATCGGACAAGGCTTTGACGTGCACCGGTTCGGGGAGGGACGTCCCTTGATGATTGGGGGAGTTGAAATTCCATATGAAAAAGGTTTGCTCGGCCACTCCGACGCGGATGTGTTGCTTCATGCCGTAGCGGATGCCTGTCTCGGGGCCATTGGGGAAGGGGATATCGGCCGGCATTTTCCGGATACAGATGCGGCATTTAAAGATGCGGATTCTGCGGCGCTTTTGGCGCATGTTTTTCAGCTTGTGAAACAAAAAGGATACAAGCTCGGCAATCTTGATTGCACGATTATTGCCCAAAAGCCGAAAATGGCGCCCTATATCGGGAAAATGCGGGAAACGATCGCGCGCATTTTGGAAGCGGAGATCGGGCAGGTCAATGTCAAGGCGACCACGACGGAAAAACTCGGCTTTGCCGGGCGCGAAGAGGGCATTGCGGCGCAGGCGGCGGTACTGCTGGAGCAGGCTTAACCGGCGTGGCTGCAAGGGTGCTGGAACAAGCCGGGCAGTTTAGGGCGCGTACTGCCTGCAAGAACCTTTTAACCGGTGTATGGCAGCAGATGTTTCGTCGAAAATGGTGTAACGGAGCCGGGCGGCTGTTTACGGGAACCCGTTTTTCGCTGGAACAAGTATAGTTGGGGTATAGCTGCAAAAGAGTGGGCGCGATCGGGACAAGCCAGGCGGTTTAGGTCCCGTAATGCTGCTGGAACAAGCATAACAGCAGAGATTTTGCCTGCAAGGTGTGTGATTAACATCACGTAAAACATCTTTCATCCGCCGGGCCGGAACGAGCCACCGGTTTACGGCTTTTTCAGACGGTGATACAATAAAATAAGACAAAAAGCGACAATTTAAAGGAGAATCGACATGGCAAACGAAATCAGAGTACGGTACGCTCCGAGCCCGACCGGTTTTTTGCATATCGGGAATGCCCGTACCGCATTATTCAATTATTTATTTGCGCGCAGCAAAGGTGGAAAGTTCATTATCCGGATTGAAGATACCGACCAGAAGCGGAATGTGGAAGGCGGCGTGGAAAGCCAGCTGAAATATTTGAAATGGCTCGGCATCGACTGGGACGAAAGCATTGATGTCGGCGGCGAATACGGGCCTTACCGCCAGTCGGAACGCCTCGATATTTATAAAAAATATTATGAAGATCTGCTTGACCGCGGGCTGGCTTATAAATGCTATTGTACGGAAGAAGAACTGGAAGCCGAACGTGAAGCCCAGCTTGCACGCGGGGAAATGCCGCGTTATTCCGGGAAATGCCGCCATCTGACAGAAGAAGACAGGAAGCGGCTTGAAGCGGAAGGCCGGAAACCGAGCCTCCGTTTCCATGTTCCGGAAGGCAAAGTGTATACGTTCAACGATATCGTAAAAGGCGAAGTATCTTTTGAATCGGACGGAATCGGCGACTTTGTCATCGTTAAAAAAGACGGGATGCCGACTTATAATTTTGCGGTTGCGATCGATGATCATTTAATGAAAATTTCCCACGTGCTCCGGGGGGACGACCATATTTCCAACACGCCGAAACAGCTGATGATTTATGAAGCATTCGGTTTTGAACCGCCGGTATTCGGCCACATGACGCTGATTGTCAATGAGCACCGGAAAAAACTGAGCAAACGCGACGGAAGCATCATTCAGTTTATTGAGCAGTACGCGGAACTCGGTTATTTGCCGGAAGCGTTGTTTAATTTTATTGCCATGCTCGGCTGGTCACCGAAGGGCGAGGAAGAAATTTTTTCGCGGGAAGAATTTATCCAGATTTTTGACCCGGAACGGCTGTCGAAATCGCCTGCTTTGTTTGACCGCCAAAAATTGGCATGGATGAACAACCAGTATATGAAAAAGCTCGATTTGGATAAAGTTGTGGAGCTTGCGTTGCCGCATCTTGTAAAAGCAGGGCTCGTTCCGGAAAACCGGACACCTGAAGAAGAACAATGGGTGCGCAAACTCATCTCTCTCTATCAGGAACAAATGAGCTACGGCGCGGAAATTGTCGAATTGTCGAAACCGCTCTTCTTTACGGATGAAATCACATATGACGACGAAGCAAAGGCGATTTTGTCGGGAGAGCACGTTCCGGAAGTGCTCCGTGCATTCCTTGAAGAACTGGACAGAATCGAACCATTTGAAGCAGGCGAAATCAAAAAAGCGATCAAAGCAGTGCAAAAAGCAACCGGACAAAAGGGGAAAAAGCTGTTTATGCCGATCCGTGTTGCCGTTAGCGGCCAGACACACGGCCCGGAACTGCAAAGCCTGATCGAACTGCTCGGCAGGGAAAAAGTAAAGAAACGCCTTGAAAGAATCACGGGTTAACATTTTTTCGAAAATAGGATATGATATGGTTAAAATAGATGTATGAAAAAGCGTTGAGAAGGAGAAGTAGGAAGAGGACGCTTCAAAGAGAGAACCATCGCCGGCTGAAAGTGGTTTAAGCCCCTCCTTTTCTGAAATGCACCTTCGAGCCTGTATCTGAACGCGTTTGCCAGTAGGATGCAGCGGGGGCCGCCCGTTAACAGGGAAAGTTGGGCAGCGGGCAAGGCCTGCCGCCAAACAGAGTGGAACCGCGCGATCAAGAAGCGTCTCTGTCCGTTGCAGAGGCGCTTCTTTTTTAAATTGCAGGTCCGATGACACATCCGGCTGATGGAAATGCAAAGCGGAAGAAATTTTATAAACGGACGGGGAATGGGAAAAAAACAAGCGAAAGGGGAGTAGCACATGTTTAAGCGGTTGAAGGAAGACATTGAAGTGGTTTTTGATCAGGATCCGGCAGCACGGACGTATTTTGAAGTGATCTTGACTTACTCCGGTCTTCATGCCATCTGGGCACACCGGATTGCGCACTTTTTTTATAAAAAGAAAATGTTTTTTATCGCCCGGGTGATTTCGCAGCTCAGCCGCTTCTTTACCGGAATTGAAATCCACCCCGGTGCACAAATCGGCAGGCGGTTTTTCATCGACCACGGCATGGGGGTTGTGATCGGGGAAACGTGCGAAATCGGCGATAACGTGACGGTTTACCAGGGCGTTACGCTCGGCGGCACCGGGAAGGAAAAGGGCAAGCGCCATCCGACAATTAAAGACAATGCGTTAATCGCAAGCGGGGCGAAAGTTTTAGGTTCGATTACGATTGGGGAAAATGCAAAAATAGGGGCAGGTTCTGTCGTATTAAAGGATGTCCCCCCCAATTCGACAGTGGTCGGCATTCCTGGCAGGGTCGTCGTCCAGGACGGCGTCAAAATTAAAAAAGATTTAAAACATAATGAGCTGCCTGACCCTGTTGCAGACCGCCTGAACAGCATGCAGCAGGAAATCGAGGCTTTGCGGTCGGAATTGGAACAACTGAGAAAGGAAGGGGCAAGAATGTATGAGCATTCAGATATATAATACGTTAACAAGAAAGAAGGAGCCGTTTATCCCGCTTGAAGAGGGGAAAGTGAAAATGTATGTATGCGGCCCGACTGTCTATAATTATATCCATATTGGAAATGCGCGGCCGGCGATCGTATTTGACACGGTCAGACGATATTTGGCATTTCGGGGTTATGATGTAAACTATGTGTCGAATTTCACCGATGTGGACGATAAACTCATTAAAGCCGCAAAAGAACGCGGAGAAGAAGTGCCGGCTTTAAGCGAACGGTTTATCAAGTCTTATTTTGAAGATATTGATGCGCTCGGTTGCTGCCATGCAGACGCCCATCCGCGCGTGACGGAAAATATGGATGCGATTATCGCGTTTATTGAAAAATTAATTGAAAAAGGCCATGCCTATGAATCAGGCGGTGATGTTTACTACCATACGAGAAGTTTTCCGGACTACGGTAAATTGTCTCATCAATCGATTGACGAATTGAAATCAGGTGCGAGAATTGAAGTAGGGGAAAAGAAAGAAGACGCCCTTGATTTTGCCCTTTGGAAAGCGGCAAAAGAGGGGGAAATTTCGTGGGACAGTCCGTGGGGGAAAGGCCGGCCGGGATGGCATATTGAATGCTCGGCCATGGCGAAGAAATATCTTGGCGATACGATCGACATCCACGCGGGCGGGCAGGACCTGACTTTTCCGCACCACGAAAATGAAATTGCCCAGTCAGAAGCTTTGACAGGCAAACCGTTTGCTCGTTACTGGATGCATAACGGCTATATCAATATTGATAACGAGAAAATGTCGAAGTCGCTCGGAAACATTGTGCTTGTCCATGACATCATCGAGCGGCACGATCCACAAGTTTTGCGCTTTTTCATGCTGTCGGTGCATTACCGCCATCCGATCAACTACAGCGAGGAACTGCTTGCCAATGCGAAGGCAGGGCTTGAACGGATCAAAACGTCGTACCAAAATGTAAAGCACCGGCTTGAATCCAGTGCAAATCTGGCAGAAGATGATGAAAAATGGCTGGAACAGGTCCGTTCGCTCCATCGCCAGTTTATCGAGGCAATGGATGATGATTTCAATACGGCAAACGGTATTTCTGTTTTGTTCGAACTGTCGAAGCAGGCCAATTATTACTTGCGGGGAAAAAATACGACAGAAACTGTTCTCCGGGCATTTATGAAAGAGTTTGAAACGATTTCCGGCGTTCTCGGCCTGAAGCTCGAGGAAGAAGTGCTTTTGGACGAAGAAATTGAAGCGCTGATTGAAAAACGGAATGAAGCAAGAAAGGCACGCAATTTCCAACTGGCTGACGAAATCCGTGACAAGTTGAAAAGCATGAATATCATTCTTGAAGATACGCCTCAAGGGGTGAGATGGAGACGCTTATGACGGTCACCCTTGATCCGAAACAACTGAACAGCCTCGCGCTTGCTTATATGGGAGATGCGGTATATGAAGAATATATCCGGCACCATGTCCTTTTGCAGGGAAAAACGAAGCCGAACCGCCTTCACCGGGAAGCGATCCGCTTTGTTTCCGCGAAGGCGCAGGCTCAAGTTTTAAAACAGATGATGAACGAAGATCTTTTAACGGAAGAAGAAACCGCTGTTGTCCGGCGTGGCAGAAATGCAAAATCGGGCACGGTTCCGAAAAATACGGATGTCCAGACATACCGGCACAGCACTGCATTTGAAGCGCTGATCGGCTATCACTATTTATCCGGCAGCCGGGAGCGGATGGAGGCGCTGATTGAAAAAGCAATAGGCATTGTCGAAGACCAGAAAGGAGGGGCGCGCTGATGGACCAGGAATACATTGCTGGCAAAAACCCGGTGCTGGAAGCGTTAAGAGCGGGCCGGGAAATCAACAAAATCTGGGTTGCGGAAGGTTCACAAAAAGGCGCCATGAAGCAGGTGATGGAGCTTGCAAGGGAAAGAAAAGTGACCGTCCAATTTGTCCCGAAAAAAAAGATTGACCAGGTGGCTGACGGGGCGCATCAGGGTGTACTGGCGCTCGTTGCCGCTTACCGGTATGCAGAAACAGGCGATATGTTCAAACTTGCCAAAGAGCGGAATGAACACCCGTTTATCCTGATCCTCGATGAATTGGAGGATCCGCATAATCTCGGCTCGATTTTACGGACGGCTGATGCGGTCGGCGCACACGGCGTCATTATCCCGAAAAGGCGCTCGGTCGCATTAACAGCAACGGTGGCGAAAGCTTCAACCGGCGCGATTGAACATATCCCGGTGGCGCGGGTAACAAACCTTTCGCAAACGATTGCCGGCTTAAAGCAGCAAGGGCTGTGGATTGCGGGAACCGATGCTTCCGGGACGACCGATTACCGGCAAATGGATGCCGATCTGCCGCTATGTCTTGTCATCGGCAGTGAAGGGAAGGGGATGAGCAGGATCGTAAAAGAAGCATGCGACTTTCTGATCCGCCTTCCGATGGCAGGGCATGTGACTTCGCTCAACGCGTCCGTTGCTGCCGGCCTGCTCATGTATGAGGTTTACAGGAAGCGCCATCCGCTTGGTGAATAAAATGAATATTTTGCTGGTGGACGGCTATAACATCATTGGCGCCTGGCCGGAACTGCAAAAATTGAAACAAAAAGACCTTGGCGCCGCCAGAGACCGGCTTGTTGAGATCATGGCGGAATACCAGGGCTATACGGATGACAAAGTCATCGTCGTTTTTGATGCTTACGGGGTGAAAGGCCTGGAAAAAAAGTACCGCTATCACAAAGTGGAAGTCATTTTTACAAAAGAAAATGAAACAGCAGATGAACGGATTGAAAAAATGGCCATTAAACTGAACAACATCCGCACGCAGATTTATGTGGCCACATCCGATTTTACTGAGCAGTGGCAAATATTCGGCCAGGGCGCTTTAAGAATTTCAGCACGCGAACTGTTGACCAAAGTGGAAGTGATTGAACAAAAGATTAAAAGAAATGTAAAATCAATTCAAGAGGAAAAGCCGGCAACAAGAATACCGTTAAGCCAGGAGGTCATGGAAATTTTCGAAAAATTACGCAGGGGGAAAAGATGAGCGGTTGACGATTGAAAATTCTGTACTGTATAATAGCTTTTATCGAATGCTCATGGGGGGATATAGGTGAACCTGAACATTGAGGCAGCATATGAAGAAAGATATGGCACGATGCAGGACGAAGAGTTGGTTGAACGGATACACAACGGCGAAAGCGAAGCGCTGGATTACTTGATCCAAAAATACAGAAACTTTGTCAGGGCAAAAGCGCGTTCTTACTTTATCATCGGGGCCGACCGCGAGGATATTATCCAGGAAGGCATGATCGGGCTGTATAAGGCCATACGCGACTACAGAGAGGACAAGCTCACGTCTTTCAGGGCTTTTGCTGAATTATGCATCAACCGGCAAATGATTACCGCAATTAAGACTGCCACCCGCCAAAAGCACATACCGCTTAATTCTTACATTTCCCTGGACAAGCCAATTTATGATGAAGAATCCGACCGTACGTTGATGGATGTCATCACCGGCGCGAAAATTTCCAATCCTGAAGAATTGATTTTAATCCGCGAAAAATATGTCCATATAGAAGTAAAAATATCCGAGCTGTTAAGCGATCTGGAAAGAAAAGTGCTCGCCCTTTACCTGGACGGGCAGTCCTACCAGGAAATTTCAGAAGAATTGAACCGCCATGTAAAATCAATTGATAACGCTTTACAACGCGTCAAAAAGAAGCTGGAGCGCCTGTTGGAAAGGAGGGAGCTGACTTACTGAAAAGGTGTTGTAAGCCGTATTTCCGCCAGGCCGTTTTTCCCGGATGCAAGTGCGGCATTAAGGCGTACAAAAAGCTATCTTTCAATGCCTGGTATTCAATGCTTTCGGGAAAAACCCGGCACATCCCTTCTTCTGCTACTGATTGACACAAGCTTTCTGCCGTGTTATGTTGATTTGTAGGATTTTATGTTTTGATACGATACCGGTACGGAACCGGCGGCGCCCAAAAGACTCTCCCGGTTTTCCGGGAGAGGTTCTTTACAGCGGCAGGTTCCGTTAACGCCGTAAGACCATAAGACAGCTGGTGATGAGATGCAGAAAAAAATGGTACTTGCCTGTTCGGTTTGCGGTTCGCGCAATTACACGACCACAACGGGCAACGGAAAGGCTGAAAGAATGGAATTAAAGAAGTTTTGCAAGCACTGCAACGAACACACCATCCACCGCGGCACAAAATAACAACGAACATGAGCTTACTTGGAGGTCTTAAATACATGTCCATCACAAAATTTTTTCGTAATGTAGCTTCCGAAATGCGAAAAGTCAGCTGGCCGGGGCGCAAAGAGCTGGTCAAATACACGATTACAGTCCTTGTAACGGTTGCTTTCCTGACATTGTTCTTTATTGTCATCGATCTCGGCATTTCCGCAGTGATCCGGTGGGCTGAAAACTCATTGTAAAATGATCATTTTACACTTGAATATCCAATGATAAAACATGGTATAATGGGAGTATCATAAGCAACGACTCAAACCCGGTTAGCGGGTTTTTTCATTTGCCCAAAAAATCAAAAGACCAACAGGGAGGGACGGACATCAAGTCCTATTAGATGGAAAAAAACTGGTATGTTGTCCATACGTATTCAGGCTATGAAAATAAAGTCAAAACCAATTTGGAAAAGCGCGTGGAATCAATGGGGATGCAGGATAAAATTTTCCGGGTAGTGGTACCGGAAGAAGAAGAACTTGAAGTGAAAAATGAGAAGAAAAAAGTGGTGAAACGAAAAGTTTTCCCGGGCTATGTCCTGGTGGAAATGGTGATGACGGATGATTCCTGGTATGTCGTCCGGAACACGCCGGGCGTCACCGGTTTTGTTGGGTCGTCGGGAGGCGGTTCCAAGCCGACGCCGCTCTTGCCAGAAGAAATTAATACCATCTTGAAACGGATGGGCATGGAAGAAAAACGGGCCGATGTGAACTTTGAAATCGGCGAGACGGTGACGGTAAAAGAAGGGCCGTTTGCGAATTTTGCCGGCAAGATTGTGGAAATGGACCGCGACAAAGGCAGGGCAAAAGTCATGGTCAATATGTTCGGGCGGGATACGCCGGTAGAGCTTGTTTTTGAACAAATTGATAAAATATAACGGGATAAAACTTGAAATCCATATGCTGAGATGTTAATATGTTATAAGTCAGTATGTTCTTTGCGGATGGCCCGCCTGACCGGGCACCCGCATGAACAGACACAATGCAATCACATGATTCTTATGATACACTCGTGACACGGTCATGAGATGAATTGGCTTCGGATATGGCTTGCCTTTTCGGCACGCCAATTGTCCGGCTAACCGCAGGAACTTGCGGGGATAGCCTGCGTAGACAGCGGAGCATGTTTCGGTGTCTGCAGGAAGCTCGCGGCTTCAGCCGTGGGGGGTTCAATCAAACAGATGAGTGGGAGGGCTCAGCCCCTGTTACCACATCACGGACTTAAGGAGGTGTGTCTCGTGGCTAAAAAAGTAGTAAAAATTGTTAAATTGCAGATTCCTGCCGGTAAAGCAAATCCTGCACCGCCTGTTGGTCCTGCACTGGGCCAGGCCGGCGTCAATATTATGGGATTTTGTAAAGAATTCAACGCTCGTACTGCAGATCAGGCAGGCTTGATTATACCTGTTGAAATCACGGTATTTGAAGACCGTTCATTTACATTCATCACAAAAACCCCGCCAGCTGCAGTTCTGCTGAAAAAAGCAGCCGGCATTGAATCCGGTTCCGGCGAGCCGAACCGTACAAAAGTGGCAACTGTGAAGCGTGACAAAGTGCGTGAAATCGCAGAAACAAAAATGCCTGACTTAAATGCGGCAAGTGTTGAAGCGGCAATGCGCATGGTGGAAGGCACGGCGCGCAGCATGGGGATTACGATCGAAGACTGATCCATGCAGTACTGGTTATGTCCAACGGGGTTGCGATGCGATACTGGCTCGCAACCTTTTTCGTGGGAGGTTATTCCGTTAAAACCACATTCGAGGAGGAAATACAAATGGCGAAAAAAGGAAAAAAATATGTTGACGCTTTGAAACTCGTTGACCGTTCCAAAGCTTACCCGGTTCAGGAAGCCATTGAACTGGTGAAAAAAACAAGTTTTACAAAATTTGATGCAACAGTTGAAGCTGCATTCCGCCTCGGCGTTGACCCGAAAAAAGCGGACCAGCAAATCCGCGGTGCTGTCGTGCTTCCAAACGGAACAGGGAAAACCCAGCGCGTGCTTGTTTTTGCAAAAGGCGAAAAAGCAAAAGAAGCGGAAGCAGCCGGTGCGGATTATGTCGGCGATACAGACTACGTCAACAAAATCCAGCAGGGCTGGTTTGATTTTGATGTCATCGTGGCAACGCCGGATATGATGGGCGAAGTTGGTAAACTCGGGCGCATCCTTGGGCCTAGAGGATTAATGCCGAACCCGAAAACCGGCACGGTAACATTTGATGTGACAAAAGCGGTCCAGGACATTAAAGCCGGTAAAGTCGAATATCGTGTTGACAAAGCGGGCAATGTCCATGCCCCGATCGGGAAAGCCTCTTTTGAACCGGAAAAGTTGGTTGAAAACCTGTCAACCTTGTTTGACACATTGATGAAAGCAAAACCGTCAGCTGCAAAAGGCACTTACATGAAGAATGTTTCTGTCACATCGACCATGGGGCCTGGCATCAAAGTAGACCCGTCTTCTTTTGTGGCAGCAAAATAATGATTTGACATGCTGCCTGCGGGCTGCTATAATTAAGAACGGTTTTAAAAAGTAAACATTTGTACCGTAGACAGCAGGTGCCGGAGGGCTTAATTTCCTGCCGAGGTAATGCGTATAAATCCGGGGGTGCCTTAGGCCCTCCGCATGCATGAAACCTCCATGTCTCGGGATATGGAGGTTTTGTTTTGGTATAAATGTTCATCAAGAATATCTGTAGGAGGTGTCAAGATGGGCAGTGTAATTGAACAAAAGAAACAACTGGTGGAAGAAATCACCGATAAATTCAAATCAAGTACAGCTGTTGTGGTTGTCGATTACCGCGGCTTAAACGTGGCTGAAGTAACTGAACTGCGTAAACAGCTGCGCGAAGCAGGCGTTGAATTCAAAGTGTACAAAAACACGATGACGCGCCGTGCTGTAGAAGCAGCCGGGTTGGATGGATTAAACAGCGTGATGACCGGCCCGAATGCGATCGCATTCAGTACGGAAGACGTGGTTGCACCTGCGAGAATCCTGAATGATTTTGCAAAAGACCACGAAGCTTTGGAAATCAAAGCGGGTGTCATTGAAGGCAATGTTGCAACCGTTGATGAAATCAAAGCACTCGCAACGCTTCCTTCACGCGAAGGCCTGCTTTCCATGCTTCTCAGCGTACTGCAGGCGCCGATCCGCAACTTTGCTCTTGCTGCAAAAGCAGTCGCAGATCAAAAAGAAGAACAAAGCGCATAAGTTTTACGGAATATACTTTGAAAAATATCTTGTAGGAGGATATGAAAATGACGAAAGAAGAAATCATCTCTGCTGTCAAAGAAATGACAGTGCTTGAATTGAACGATCTTGTGAAAGCCATTGAAGAAGAATTTGGCGTAACCGCTGCTGCACCGGTTGCTGTTGCTGGCGGCGCTGCAGGCGGAGAAGCTGCTGCAGAAAAAACGGAATTTGATGTTGTGCTGACTGAAGTAGGCGCACAAAAAATCAAAGTCATCAAAGTTGTCCGCGAAATCACAGGCCTTGGCCTTAAAGAAGCAAAAGAACTCGTTGATAATGCTCCAAAACCGCTTAAAGAAGGCGTATCGAAAGAAGAAGCCGAAGAACTTAAAGCGAAACTTGAAGAAGTTGGAGCCGGCGTAGAAGTGAAGTAAGACCCTTTTTAAAGTAAAAGCCCGCATTTGGCGGGCTTTTTTCAACATCTCTTCTTCCTGAATCCTCCAAGAAAGAGTGGGACTTTTCATGGCTGAACATTACTACTCGCAAAACCCTGAAGCAAAGCATCAACCGATAGATTTCACCTTTACATTGAGAGGCCATACCTTTCATTTTCAAACAGACCAAGGGGTTTTTTCAAAAAAAGAAGTCGACTTCGGCTCCCGCGTTTTGCTCGATCTTGTGGCCATGCCTGAAACGGAAGGGCCGGTCCTTGATATGGGTTGCGGTTACGGACCGATCGGCCTCGCGCTTGCAAAATCTTTTCCCGACCGCCATGTGCATATGGCGGATATTAATACAAGAGCGGTCGAGCTGGCAAAGAAAAATGCTGCCCGGAACCATATTTCAAATGTTTCCATATACGAAAGCAATCTTTTTGAAAATGTGAAAAGCGGCCCGTTTGCCTTGATTGCCACAAATCCCCCGATCCGCGCCGGAAAGCAGATTGTGCACCGGATTTTTGAAGAAAGTTACCAATATCTCGCAAAAAACGGGGAACTTTGGGTGGTCATCCGGAAAAAGCAGGGCGCCCCTTCTGCCAGGAAAAAATTAGAAAGCATATTTGATGAAGTGGATTGTGTTGGAAAAGAAAAAGGATATTTTGTTTTTAAAGCCAAAAAAATTTGACTCCCGATTTCATATATGTTAAAATCATAAAATGCCAATAGATTAAGGTTCTTTATGCAATTTAAGCTATATTTGTCAAGTATATATTTTGGATGAATTGGAAAATACTTATAAAATCATAAGCTCGTCATGCGATATGTGGTTTTTTCATAAAAAACCCTTTTTCTTTTTGCCTTAGCTTTATTGTTGTTTGACGAAAGATGCAAACAAAACGCTTGATTTGAGGGGTGAATCAGTTGTCACATCAACTAGTTCAGTATGGACGGCACCGCCAGCGCAGAAGTTACGCGCGCATCAAAGAAATTTTAGAGCTGCCAAACCTTATCGAAATCCAAACCGCATCTTACCAATGGTTCCTTGACGAAGGTTTGCGTGAAATGTTCCAGGACATCTCTCCGATCGAGGATTTTGCCGGAAACCTGTCGCTGGAGTTTATTGACTACAGCCTCGGCGAACCGAAATATTCCATCGACGAATGCAAAGAGCGCGACGTAACGTACGCTGCTCCGCTTCGTGTAAAGGTGCGCCTTGTCAATAAGGAAACCGGTGAAGTAAAAGACCAGGACGTATTCATGGGCGATTTCCCGTTAATGACCGAAACGGGGACTTTCATCATTAATGGCGCGGAACGTGTTATTGTATCCCAGCTTGTCCGTTCCCCTAGTGTTTATTTTAACAGCAAAATGGACAAAAACGGGAAATACGGCTACACCGCAACGGTAATTCCGAACCGCGGCGCCTGGCTTGAATATGAAACAGATGCGAAAGATGTGGCTTATGTCCGCATCGACCGCACAAGAAAACTGCCGATTACCGTTCTCCTCAGGGCGCTCGGCTTCGGCTCCGACCAGGAAATTATTGATCTGATCGGCGATAATGAGTACTTAAGAAATACGCTTGAAAAAGATAATACCGAAAGCACGGAAAAAGCGCTTCTTGAAATATATGAACGCCTCCGTCCGGGCGAACCCCCGACCGTTGAAAATGCAAAAAGCCTGCTGATTTCGCGTTTCTTTGACCCGAAACGCTATGATCTGGCCAATGTCGGGCGTTACAAAATGAATAAAAAGCTTCACCTGAAATTCCGCCTGTTCGGGCAACGGCTGGCTGAATCGATCGCAGACCCTGAAACCGGCGAAATCATCGCGGAGGAAGGAACCGTTTTAGACCGGCGTACGCTTGATAAAATTGTGCCTTTTCTCGAAAAAGGCCTGAAGTTTGAAACGTACAGCCAGGCTGGCGGCGTTGTTGATGATGATATCACATTGCAGTCCATCAAAATTTATGCCCCGATTGACGATAACGAAAAAGTCATCAATGTAATCGGAAATGCTTATGTTGATGAAAGCATTAAACATATTACACCTGCGGATATTGTGGCTTCCATCAGCTACTTCTTTAATTTGCTGCATGGCGTCGGCAATACGGATGATATCGACCACCTCGGCAATCGCCGTTTACGGTCTGTCGGCGAATTGCTGCAAAACCAGTTCCGCATCGGCCTTTCCCGGATGGAACGCGTTGTCCGTGAAAGAATGTCGATCCAGGACATTAACACCATTACGCCGCAGCAGCTGATCAATATTCGTCCGGTCATTGCGGCCATTAAGGAGTTTTTCGGCAGTTCACAGCTGTCCCAGTTTATGGACCAGACAAACCCGCTTGCGGAACTGACCCATAAACGCCGGTTGTCGGCGCTCGGCCCGGGCGGTTTGACCCGTGAGCGCGCCGGGATGGAAGTGCGTGACGTGCACTATTCCCACTACGGCCGCATGTGCCCGATTGAAACGCCTGAAGGCCCGAACATCGGGTTGATCAACTCTTTATCAACTTATGCAAAAGTAAACCGTTTCGGTTTTATCGAAACGCCTTACCGCAGGGTTGATCCGGATACAGGGCGTGTTACGGAGCATATTGATTATTTAACGGCTGATGAAGAAGACAATTACGTCGTCGCACAGGCGAACGCACAGCTGGATGAAAACGGCTTTTTCGTTGACGATGAAGTATATGCGCGTTTCCGCGGTGAAAACATTGTTGTAAAAACAGACCGCGTTGATTATATGGACGTTTCGCCGAAGCAGGTTGTATCGGCTGCAACGGCATGTATTCCGTTCCTTGAAAACGACGACTCGAACCGTGCGCTGATGGGTGCAAACATGCAGCGCCAGGCTGTTCCGCTTATGAACCCGCAAGCGCCGATTGTCGGCACCGGGATGGAATATGTCAATGCGAAGGACTCCGGCGCAGCACTTATCTGCAAATATGACGGTATTGTCGAACATGTGGAAGCCAGGGAAATCTGGGTGCGCCGCGTCATCGATGTCGACGGCCAGGAAGTAAAAGGCGACCTTGACAAATACCGCCTGCAAAAATTCAAACGTTCCAACAATGGCATGTGCATTAACCAGCGCCCGATTGTGAAAAAAGGCGACCGTGTGGTAAAAGGCGAAATTTTAGCGGATGGCCAGTCAATGGACCACGGCGAACTTGCCCTTGGCCAGAACGTACTCGTTGCTTTTATGACATGGGAAGGCTATAACTACGAAGATGCCATCATCATGAGCGAAAAACTTGTAAAAGAAGATGTGTATACTTCTATCCATATTGAAGAATACGAATCTGAAGCCCGTGATACAAAACTCGGACCGGAAGAAATGACCCGTGACATCCCGAACGTCGGGGAAGATGCTTTGAAAAACCTTGACGAACGCGGGATTGTCCGGATCGGTGCCGAAGTAAAAGACGGCGATTTGCTTGTCGGAAAAGTCACCCCGAAAGGCGTTACGGAACTGACAGCGGAAGAACGGCTGCTCCACGCGATTTTCGGTGAAAAAGCGCGCGAAGTCAGGGATACATCGCTTCGCGTTCCGCACGGCGGCGGCGGCATCGTGCTCGACGTCAAAGTGTTTACACGTGAAGCGGGGGATGAACTCCCGCCTGGCGTGAACCAGCTTGTCCGCGTCTATATTGTACAGAAACGGAAAATCCACCAGGGCGACAAAATGGCTGGGCGCCACGGGAACAAAGGGGTTATCTCCCGGATTCTTCCGGAAGAAGATATGCCTTTCCTCCCGGATGGCACACCTGTCCAGATCATGTTGAACCCGCTCGGCGTACCTTCCCGGATGAATATCGGCCAGGTGCTTGAACTTCACCTTGGCATGGCGGCCAAAAAACTTGGCCTCCACGTGGCGACGCCTGTATTCGACGGCGCGCGCGAAGAAGATGTATGGGAAACGATTGAAGAAGCCGGCATGGCACGTGATGCAAAAACGGTTCTTTATGACGGCCGCACCGGTGAACCTTTCGACAACCGTGTGTCTGTCGGGATTATGTATATGATCAAGCTCGCCCACATGGTTGATGATAAACTGCATGCCCGCTCAACAGGCCCTTACTCGCTTGTCACCCAGCAGCCGCTCGGCGGTAAAGCGCAGTTCGGCGGTCAACGATTTGGCGAAATGGAAGTATGGGCGCTTGAAGCCTATGGCGCAGCCTATACGCTCCAGGAAATCCTGACCGTTAAATCGGACGATGTTGTCGGACGTGTGAAAACTTATGAAGCGATCGTCAAAGGGGAAAACGTCCCTGAACCGGGTGTCCCGGAATCGTTCAAAGTGCTGATTAAAGAACTTCAAAGTTTGGGACTTGACGTGAAGATTCTTTCCGGCGACGACGAGGAAATTGAAATGCGCGATCTCGAAGACGACGATGACCTGAATCAGGCCGATACGCTGAATATTGCGCCTGAGACAAAAGAAGAACCGGAAGGAATCGGGGCATCCAAAGACTAATCGTTTATGTTGCTTGGAACAAACAGAGGCTTTTGCCCGGATTGTATGCCTTCGTACAATCCGGCTTCTGTTTCTGTTTCTTCTGCGTGTGTTTTAAGGTATGAACCTAAAGACGAAAGGGAGGCTGGCCCCTTGCTGGATGTAAATAATTTTGAGTACATGAAAATCGGTCTTGCTTCACCGGATAAAATCCGATCCTGGTCGTACGGTGAAGTCAAAAAACCGGAAACAATCAACTATCGGACGTTAAAACCTGAAAAAGACGGGCTTTTTTGTGAACGGATTTTCGGGCCGACGAAAGACTGGGAATGCCATTGTGGAAAATATAAACGCGTCCGTTACAAAGGCGTGGTTTGTGACCGCTGCGGCGTGGAAGTCACAAGATCAAAAGTGCGCCGGGAAAGAATGGGGCATATTGAACTTGCCGCCCCTGTTTCGCATATTTGGTACTTTAAAGGGATTCCAAGCCGCATGGGCCTTGTGCTTGACATGTCCCCACGTGCTTTGGAAGAAGTCATTTACTTCGCATCTTACGTCGTCACGGAAGCAGGCGACACTTCTTTGGAAAAGAAACAGCTTCTTTCCGAAAAAGAATACCGTGCTTACCGTGAAAAATACGGCAATAAATTCCAGGCGGGCATGGGTGCGGAAGCCATTAAAAAGTTGCTTCAGGATGTAGATGTCAACAAAGAATGCGAAATGCTGAAAGAAGAGCTGAAAGTTGCCCAGGGGCAGCGCCGTACACGCGCCATCAAACGCCTTGAAGTACTGGAAGCTTTCCGTAATTCCGGCAATAAACCGGAATGGATGGTGCTGGACGTTCTCCCGGTCATTCCGCCTGAACTGCGGCCAATGGTACAACTGGAAGGCGGCCGTTTTGCGACATCCGACTTAAATGATCTGTACCGCCGTGTGATCAACCGGAATAACCGTCTGAAACGCCTGCTTGATCTTGGCGCACCAAGCATCATTGTCCAAAATGAAAAACGGATGCTGCAGGAAGCCGTTGACGCTCTGATTGACAACGGCCGCCGCGGACGTCCGGTAACCGGCCCGGGGAACCGCCCGTTAAAGTCGCTTTCCCATATGCTGAAAGGGAAACAAGGTCGTTTCCGTCAAAACCTGCTCGGGAAACGGGTTGACTATTCCGGCCGTTCCGTTATTGTTGTCGGCCCGAACCTGAAAATGTATCAATGCGGCCTGCCACGCGAAATGGCGATCGAACTGTTCAAGCCGTTCGTAATGAAAGAACTGGTTGAAAAAGGCCTCGCCCATAATATTAAAAGCGCAAAACGGAAAATTGAACGTTTGCAGCCTGAAATTTGGGATGTCCTTGAAGAAGTCATTAAAGAACACCCTGTCCTGTTGAACCGTGCGCCTACTTTGCACAGGCTCGGGATCCAGGCGTTTGAACCGACGCTTGTGGAAGGCCGTGCGATCCGTCTTCATCCGCTCGTATGTACGGCTTACAACGCGGACTTTGACGGCGACCAAATGGCGGTTCACGTTCCGTTATCCGCCGAAGCACAGGCGGAAGCACGCATGCTGATGCTTGCCGCACAAAATATTTTGAACCCGAAAGACGGGAAACCGGTTGTTACCCCGTCCCAGGACATGGTACTTGGCAACTACTACTTAACGCTTGAACGTGAAGATGCAGTCGGTGAAGGATCTGTCTTCAAAGATGTAAACGAAGTGTACACGGCTTATTACAACGGCTACGTGCATTTCCATACGAGAATTGCCATTTATGCCGGATCGCTGAACAATCCGACGTTCACGGAAGAGCAAAACAAGAAGCTGTTGATTACCACAGTCGGGAAAGTGATCTTCAATGAAATTTTGCCGGAGAGCTTCCCGTATATTAATGAACCGACGACAACAAATCTTGAAGAAAAAACGCCGGATAAATACTTTGTTGATCCTTCGATTGACGTAAAAGCGCATATTAAAGAACAGCCGTTAATTCGCCCGTTTGTAAAGGGCTTCCTTGGCAGCATCATTGCCGAGGTGTTCAAACGGTTCAAGATTACGGAAACATCCAAGATGCTTGACCGCTTAAAAGATCTTGGCTTCCATTATTCGACCAAAGCTGGTATTACCGTTGGTGTTGCGGATATCGTCGTTTTAGGCGAGAAAGAAAAAATTCTTTCGGATGCCCAGAAAAAAGTCGATACAGTCATGAAACAGTTCCGCCGCGGTTTAATTACAGAAGACGAACGCTATGATCGTGTTATTTCGATCTGGAGCGGGGCTAAAGATACGATCCAGGGCAAACTGATGGAATCGCTCGATAAACGGAACCCGATTTTTATGATGAGTGACTCGGGGGCCCGGGGTAACGCGTCGAACTTTACACAGCTTGCCGGTATGCGCGGTTTGATGGCCAACCCGGCCGGCCGGATTATTGAATTGCCGATTAAATCGAGCTTCCGTGAAGGCTTAACTGTGCAAGAGTACTTTATTTCGACACACGGTGCCCGTAAAGGCCTTGCTGATACAGCCCTTAAGACGGCAGACTCGGGTTATCTGACACGCCGGCTTGTTGATGTGGCGCAGGATGTTATCATTCGTGAAGACGACTGTGGCACAGACCGCGGGCTTTTGATCAGTGCGTTGAAAGAAGGAAATGAAATCATTGAATCGCTTGAAGAACGGTTAACCGGCCGTTATTCAAGAAAAACGATCAAGCATCCCGAAACAGGCAAAGTCATCATTGAGGAAAACGGCTTTATTACTGAAGATATCGCGAAAGAAATTGTCGATGCCGGCTATGAAAAAGTCTGGATCCGTTCGGCCTTCACTTGCAACACCCGCCATGGTGTATGTAAAAAATGCTACGGCCGCAACCTTGCCACCGGCCAAGAAGTGGAAGTCGGCGAAGCAGTCGGGATTATTGCCGCCCAATCGATCGGCGAACCTGGTACACAGCTGACGATGCGTACATTCCATACAGGCGGTGTTGCCGGGGATGACATTACACAAGGTCTTCCGCGTATTCAGGAATTGTTTGAAGCTCGGAACCCGAAAGGCCAGGCTGTTATTTCCGAAGTGGAAGGTGTTGTCACTTCCATCAGCGAAGGGCGCGACCGTCAATATGAAATTGTCATTCAGGGCGCTGTCGAAACGCGCACTTATACAGCCCCTTATACTTCCCGCTTGAAAGTGGCGGTAGATGACCACGTCGTGCGCGGGCAGGAACTGACGGAAGGTTCCATTGACCCGAAAGACCTGTTGCGTGTCACGGACGTCACAACCGTACAGGAATACTTGCTCCGTGAAGTACAGAAAGTTTACCGGATGCAAGGGGTGGAAATTGGCGACAAACATATTGAAGTGATGGTCCGCCAAATGCTGAGAAAAGTAAGGGTGCTCGATGCCGGCGATACGGATGTCCTGCCGGGAACATTGCTTGATATCCATCAGTTCGGTGAAGCGAATGAAAAGGCGCTCAAGGAAGGCAACCGCCCTGCAACAGGCCGTCCTGTTCTGCTCGGGATTACAAAAGCTTCCCTGGAAACCGATTCGTTCTTATCGGCAGCCTCCTTCCAGGAAACGACCCGCGTGTTAACCGATGCGGCGATCAAAGGGAAACGCGATGAACTGCTCGGCTTGAAAGAAAACGTCATTATCGGGAAACTTGTTCCTGCAGGGACGGGCATGACCCGCTACCGCAAAACGGTTCCTGAACTGGTGAAAAAGGAAGAAGAAGTGCCGGCTGAATAATCGGCGGCAGCACCGGCAAAAACCGGTGCTGCACCTTTTTCTGTTTTTTAGCAAAAAACCATGGCCTTTTTTACACAGGATGTTGACTTTGGATTTTCAAAGTGATAATATATTCAAGGTGCTCCTATGAATACCTGTATACTTTGGAGGATATTGCGATGTCTTATGAAAAAGTAAATCAGGCGAAAAGAATTGTTGTAGGGACAAAACAAACAGCGAAAGCGATAAAGTCCGGAAATGTGGATGAACTGCTCGTTGCCAGAGATGCTGATCCGAATATTACGGGCAAAGTCATTTCCGTTGCCGAACAATTCAATGTGCCGGTTACGTATGCCGAGTCGAAAAAACAACTTGGAAAAGTGTGCGGCATTGAAGTCGGAGCTGCAGCTGTTGCACTTATTTATTAAACACTTTTTGCGGGAGAAACCGCAAAAATTTGTTTTTGCCATTAAATGAACCACCTGGATGTGTGGACTTAAATTGTTCGAAGGGAGGAAAAACAGATGCCTACTATTAACCAATTGGTGCGCAAACCTCGTAAATCAAAAATCGAGAAATCTAAGTCACCTGCGCTGAATAAAGGCTATAACAGTTTCAAAAAAATCAATACCGATCTTTCTTCACCCCAAAAACGCGGTGTATGTACGCGTGTTGGGACGATGACGCCGAAGAAACCGAACTCGGCGCTTCGTAAATATGCCCGTGTCCGTTTAACAAACGGGATTGAAGTAACGGCTTATATTCCTGGTATCGGCCATAACCTGCAGGAACACAGCGTTGTTTTAATCCGCGGTGGACGTGTAAAAGACCTGCCTGGTGTACGTTACCACATCGTGCGCGGCGCACTTGACACTGCCGGTGTTGACAACCGGAAACAAGGCCGTTCCAAATACGGGACGAAAAAACCGAAAGAAAAGAAATAATAAGAACGATAACCATACTTGAAAGGAGGATCATTTATGCCACGTAAAGGACCTGTCGCAAAACGCGACGTATTACCGGATCCGATTTACAATTCGAAACTGGTCACACGTTTAATCAACAAAATGATGATCGACGGCAAGAGAGGGAAAGCCCAGACGATCCTGTATTCTTCCTTTGATATTATTCGTGAACGCACTGGCAAAGATCCAATGGAAGTTTTTGACCAGGCATTAAAAAACATTATGCCTGTACTTGAAGTAAGAGCTCGCCGTGTCGGCGGTGCAAACTATCAGGTGCCGGTTGAGGTGCGCCCGGAACGCCGGACAACTTTAGGGCTTCGCTGGCTGGTCAATTATGCCCGCCTCCGCGGAGAAAAAACAATGGAAGAACGACTGGCGAACGAAATCATGGATGCGGCCAACAATACAGGCGCTGCCGTGAAAAAACGCGAAGATACGCATAAAATGGCGGAAGCAAACAGAGCGTTCGCGCATTATCGCTGGTAATATTCCGATACTCCTACATTACACCTATTAAGGAAGGAGAAAGTACGAGATGCCAAGAGAGTTCTCCTTAGAAAAGACTCGTAACATCGGTATCATGGCGCATATCGATGCCGGTAAAACTACAACAACCGAGCGCATCCTTTATTATACCGGCCGTATTCATAAAATCGGCGAAACGCATGAAGGTGCGTCTCAAATGGACTGGATGGAGCAGGAACAGGAGCGCGGGATTACGATTACTTCCGCTGCTACTACAGCACAATGGAATGACCACCGCATCAACATCATTGACACCCCGGGACACGTGGACTTTACCGTTGAAGTTGAACGCTCCCTTCGTGTCCTTGACGGTGCGGTTGCTGTCCTCGATGCCCAGTCCGGCGTTGAGCCTCAGACCGAAACCGTTTGGCGCCAGGCAACGACTTACGGTGTACCACGGATTGTATTCGTCAATAAGATGGATAAAATCGGGGCTGATTTCTTATATTCTGTCAGCACCCTGCATGATCGTCTGCAGGCAAATGCGCATCCGGTCCAATTGCCGATCGGTGCCGAAGACAACTTTGTAGGGATCATTGACCTTATTGAAATGAACGCTACTTTCTACGGTGATGATCTCGGCACGAAAATTGAAGTACGCGAAATTCCGGATGAGTACCGTGACCAGGCGGAAGAATATCATGAAAAACTGCTTGAAGCAGTTGCTGAAGTTGATGAAGATATTATGGAAAAATATCTTGGCGGAGAAGAGATTTCAAAAGAAGAACTGAAAGCTGCGATCCGCAAAGCAACCTGTAATGTTGAATTCTTCCCGGTACTGTGCGGCTCGGCATTTAAAAACAAAGGTGTCCAATTAATGTTGGATGCGGTTGTTGACTATTTGCCTGCGCCGACGGATGTTCCTTCCATCAAGGGGACGCTTCCGGATACAGGGGAAGAAGTATTCAGGCATTCCAGCGATGATGAGCCATTTGCGGCTTTGGCCTTCAAAGTCATGACAGACCCGTTCGTTGGTAAACTGACATTCTTCCGTGTTTATTCAGGTACATTAAGCGCCGGTTCTTATGTCAAAAACTCGACAAAGGACAAACGCGAACGCATCGGGCGTATTTTGCAGATGCACGCAAACCACCGGAAAGAAATTGACAAGGTTTATGCCGGAGATATTGCTGCTGCTGTCGGTTTAAAAGACACGACAACAGGCGACACGCTTTGCGACGATAACAATCCGGTCATCCTTGAATCGATGGAATTTCCAGAACCGGTTATCCAGCTGTCGGTTGAACCAAAATCGAAGGCCGACCAGGATAAAATGACGACTGCGCTGCAAAAACTGCAGGAAGAAGACCCGACTTTCCGTGCCCATACGGATCCGGAAACAGGACAAACGATCATCGAAGGAATGGGTGAGCTTCACCTCGATATCATCGTCGACCGGATGAAACGCGAATTTAAAGTCGAAGCCAATATCGGTGCGCCACAAGTTGCATATCGTGAAACATTCCGCAAATCGGCACAAGTCCAAGGTAAGTTCGTACGCCAGTCTGGCGGCCGCGGGCAATACGGGGATGTGTGGATTGAATTTTCACCAAACGAAGAAGGAAAAGGCTTTGAGTTTGAAAATGCGATTGTCGGCGGTGTCGTTCCGCGCGAATACATTCCGGCGATTCAATCCGGTCTTGAAGATGCCATGCAGCGCGGTGTAATTGCCGGTTATCCGCTCGTTGACATTAAGGCAAAACTGTATGACGGTTCTTACCACGATGTTGACTCGAGTGAAATGGCGTTTAAAGTGGCTGCTTCCCTTGCATTAAGGAATGCAGCATCCAAATGTGATCCGGTCCTGCTCGAACCTGTGATGAAAGTGGAAATCGTCATTCCGGAAGAATATCTCGGCGACATCATGGGACAAGTTACAGCCCGCCGCGGTCGTGTAGAAGGAATGGAAGCACGCGGAAATGCCCAGGTTGTCCGTGCCATGGTTCCATTGTCCGAAATGTTCGGTTACGCAACAGCACTTCGTTCCAGCACGCAAGGACGCGGTGTCTTCACTATGACATTTGATCATTATGAAGAAGTCCCGAAGTCTATTGCGGAAGAGATCATCAAAAAAAATAAAGGCGAATAATTGATTTCTTGCCTTCAATGAAGTATAACTTTACTAGATTGGTTCAAAGCGCTTTAAAGCTGTCCTTTCAGCTTTAAAGCATCCATATACTTACTCAATCCAAAATATTAAGGAGGATTTCCTGATGGCTAAACAAAAATTTGACCGTTCTAAAGAACACTGTAACATTGGAACAATCGGTCACGTTGACCATGGTAAAACGACTTTGACTGCTGCAATTACTGCTGTTCTTGCAAAACAAGGGAAAGCAGAAGCAAGGGCATATGACCAAATTGACGGTGCTCCGGAAGAACGCGAACGTGGTATTACCATCAACACTGCACACGTTGAATATGAAACGGAAAAACGCCACTACGCACACGTTGACTGCCCTGGACACGCTGACTATGTGAAAAACATGATCACGGGTGCTGCACAAATGGACGGTGCGATTCTGGTTGTATCCGCTGCTGACGGCCCAATGCCGCAAACGCGTGAACACATCCTGTTGTCCCGCCAAGTTGGTGTGCCTTACATTGTTGTATTCCTGAACAAATGCGACATGGTGGACGACGAAGAATTGCTTGAACTTGTTGAAATGGAAGTTCGTGACCTTCTTTCCGAATACGACTTCCCTGGCGATGAAGTGCCGGTTATCAAAGGTTCTGCTTTGAAAGCTCTTGAAGGCGACCCTGAATACGAAGCAAAAATCCTTGAATTGATGGATGCTGTTGACGAATACATCCCGACTCCGCAACGTGACACAGACAAACCGTTCATGATGCCGGTTGAAGACGTATTCTCCATCACCGGTCGTGGTACCGTTGCAACCGGCCGTGTAGAACGCGGTCAATTGAAAGTCGGCGATGTTGTTGAAATCATCGGTTTGAACGACGAACCAAAACAAACAACGGTTACCGGCGTTGAAATGTTCCGCAAACTGCTCGACTATGCTGAAGCAGGCGACAACATCGGTGCACTTCTCCGCGGGATTGCACGTGAAGAAGTCCAACGTGGTCAAGTTTTGGCGAAACCGGGTTCTATTACACCGCATACAAAATTTAAAGCACAAGTTTACGTATTAACGAAAGAAGAAGGCGGACGTCACACTCCTTTCTTCTCTAACTACCGTCCGCAATTCTACTTCCGTACAACGGATGTTACCGGCATTATTACGCTGCCTGAAGGCGTTGAAATGGTTATGCCTGGTGATAACGTTGAAATGAGCGTTGAATTGATTGCCCCTATCGCGATCGAAGAAGGAACAAAATTCTCGATCCGTGAAGGCGGCCGTACAGTTGGCGCCGGTTCTGTTTCCGCTATCGAAGCTTAATCGGTTATTAAAAAAAGCCCGGCCAGGTTATCCCGGCCGGGCTTTTTCAATGCTTACGCGTCCGGGTTGCAGCAATATTTTCCAAAACTTGATGTTGCGCCACAAGGCCTGTATAATAAAAAAGTCGCTGAAATCAGCAGTATATCAAAGTTTATGTTGCATTACACCCGGTTTTTGTGTATAATGTTTGATGTTGGTCTTTGACTGCGATGAAGTGGGAGGTTGCTGGCACACCCGGCCGCTTTGCCATGGCGCGTGGGCCAGGAAAATTTCCATGGAGAATGTCTATTAACAAATAGGCGAAAAAGGAGGGAAAATAATGGCAAAACAAAAAATTCGCATTCGCTTAAAAGCATACGATCACAGAATTCTGGATCAGTCTGCAGAGAAAATTGTAGAAACAGCAAAAAGATCAGGTGCAAACGTCTCCGGACCGATTCCGCTTCCGACTGAGAAATCCGTTTACACCATTCTGCGTGCTGTCCACAAGTACAAAGATTCTCGTGAACAATTTGAAATGCGTACACACAAACGTTTGATTGATATCGTAAATCCAACCCCGCAAACGGTTGATTCACTGATGCGGTTGGATCTGCCATCCGGCGTTGACATTGAAATTAAACTTTAATGATAAAACATGACATATTTAACAGGAGGTGTGACTGATGACCAAAGGAATCTTAGGAAGAAAAATCGGTATGACCCAAGTTTTTGCCGAGAACGGCGATCTTATTCCTGTCACTGTAATTGAAGCAACACCAAACGTTGTGCTGCAAAAGAAAACAGTTGAAACGGACGGCTATGAAGCGATCCAGCTCGGATTTGCCGACAAACCGGAACGCCTGGCAAACAAACCGGAAACAGGGCATGTTTCGAAAGCCAATACGGCACCTAAGCGCTTCATCCGCGAATTCAGCGGCGTAAACACAAGTGATTTTGAAGTTGGTCAAGAAGTCAAAGTAGATATTTTTGCAGAAGGTGACATTGTAGATGTTACCGGTGTTACAAAAGGAAAAGGATTCCAAGGCGTCATTAAACGCCACGGACAACACCGCGGTCCTATGGCTCACGGTTCGCGTTACCACCGCCGTCCCGGTTCAATGGGTCCGATTGCGCCAAACCGCGTCTTCAAACAAAAAGCACTCCCTGGACGCATGGGAGGAGAACGGGTTACCGTTCAAAATCTGCAAATCGTCAAAGTGGATGCAGAACGCAATCTGCTTTTGATTAAAGGTAACGTTCCTGGTCCGAGAAAAGCTTTGGTTACAGTTAAAGCAGCTGTAAAAGCAAAATAATTGTAAAGAAAGGAGGAAACAGGAATGCCAAAAGTAGCTCTATACAACCAAAACGGTTCCCAAGTCGGTGAAGTGGAATTAAACGACGCTGTATTCGGCATCGAACCGAATGAACATGTTTTATTTGAAGCGATCATCATGCAGAGGGCATCGCTCCGCCAAGGTACTCACAAAGTAAAAGGCCGTTCTGAAGTACGCGGCGGCGGACGTAAACCATGGCGGCAAAAAGGTACAGGACGCGCACGCCAAGGATCGATTCGTGCCCCGCAATGGCGCGGAGGCGGTACGGTTTTCGGGCCTGTTCCACGCAGCTACAGCTACAAATTGCCGAAAAAAGTACGTCGTCTTGCGATTAAATCCGCTTTATCGTCAAAAGCACAAGAAAACAATATCTTGGTTCTGGACGCATTAAACTTTGATAAGCCAAAAACAAAAGATTTTATTGCGGTCCTGAAAAATTTGTCCGTGGATAAAAAAGCACTTGTTGTCACAGACGGATTGAACGAAAATGTGGTATTATCCGCACGCAACATTCCGGGTGTTACGGTTGTTGAAGCAGCAGGCGTAAATGTTTTGGATGTTGTGAACCATGATCAATTGATCATGACAAAATCCGCTGTTGAAAAAGTAGAGGAGGTGCTTGGTTAATGGATGCACGTGATGTTCTGAAGCGCCCCGTGATTACTGAACGTTCAATGGAATTGACGGCAGATAAGAAATATACATTTGAAGTTGATGTCAAAGCGAATAAAACAGAAATCAAAGATGCTGTAGAAGAAATTTTCGGCGTCAAAGTTGCGAAAGTGAATGTTGCGAACTATAAAGGCAAGCTCAAACGCATGGGCCGTTATACCGGCTATACAAACAAGCGCCGCAAAGCAGTTGTTACGCTAACACCTGACAGCAAAGAAATTGAAATCTTTGAGGTCTAAATACGATCCATCAAACTTGAAGAGGAGGGAAAAAAATGGCGATCAAAAAATACAAACCAACCTCTAACGGGCGTCGCGGCATGACGGCTTTGGATTTTGCGGAGATTACGACGGATAAGCCTGAAAAATCACTGCTTGCTCCGCTTTCGAAAAAAGCAGGCCGCAACAACCAGGGGAAATTAACTGTTCGTCATCAGGGCGGTGGCCATAAGCGCCAGTACCGGATTATCGACTTCAAACGCGATAAAGATGGTATACCAGGGCGCGTTGCCACAATCGAGTATGACCCGAACCGCTCATCTAATATTGCTTTGATTCACTATGCAGACGGTGAAAAACGGTACATTCTTGCACCAAAAAATCTAACTGTCGGCATGGAAATTATGTCCGGACCGGATGCAGACATTAAAGTCGGGAATGCACTTCCGCTTTCTGACATTCCTGTTGGTACGGTCATTCATAACATCGAATTGAAACCAGGCAAAGGCGGCCAATTGATCCGTTCTGCCGGTACTTCCGCACAAGTGCTTGGTAAAGAAGGAAAATATGTGCTTGTCCGCCTGAATTCCGGCGAAGTGCGCATGATTCTTGCAACTTGCCGCGCAACGGTCGGTCAGGTTGGCAACGAACAGCATGAACTGGTCAACATCGGTAAAGCAGGCCGCAAGCGCTGGATGGGTGTACGCCCGACTGTCCGCGGATCTGTTATGAACCCGAATGATCACCCGCACGGTGGTGGTGAAGGTAAAGCACCAATCGGACGCAAATCACCAATGTCACCATGGGGCAAACCGACACTTGGTTACAAAACGCGCAAGAAGAAAAACACTTCAGATAAATTTATTGTACGGCGCCGTAAAAAATAATGCTGTTGAACTACGGTTCGCAGCCTGAACCGTAGCTCTAATCAGGAAGGAGGACTATTCATGGGTCGCAGTCTGAAAAAAGGGCCTTTCGTTGACGATCACTTAATGGTGAAAGTGGAAAAATTGAACGAGTCCAACAAGAAGCAAGTGATCAAAACGTGGTCACGCCGTTCGACGATTTTCCCTGCATTTGTCGGCCACACAATCGCTGTCTATGACGGCCGTAAACATGTTCCGGTATACATCACGGAAGATATGGTCGGCCATAAGCTCGGTGAGTTTGCTCCGACACGCACATTCAAAGGTCACGCCGGTGACGATAAGAAGACAAGACGCTAACGGGAGGAGGTATTCCAATGCAAGCAAAAGCTGTCGCGAAAACAGTCCGTATTGCTCCTCGTAAGGCACGCCTGGTAATTGATTTAATTCGAGGAAAGCAAGTAGGAGAAGCGCTTTCGATTTTGAAATTTACGCCTAAAGCTGCTTCGCCGGTTATTGAAAAAGTACTCAACTCTGCGATTGCGAACGCAGAACACAACTACGATATGGACGCAAATGACCTTGTTGTGGAAAAGGCTTATGTCGATGAAGGGCCTACAATGAAACGTTTCCGGCCGCGTGCAATGGGACGCGCAAGCCAGATCAACAAACGCACGAGCCATATTACGATTGTAGTATCAGATCAAAAGGAGGGATAATTGGTGGGTCAAAAAGTAAATCCTATCGGTTTGCGAATCGGAGTGATTCGTGACTGGGAATCGAAATGGTACGCAGAAAAAGATTACGCCGATCTATTGCACGAAGACATTAAAATTCGTGAATATATCGCAAAGCGCCTTGCGGATGCTTCTGTTTCTGGCGTGGAAATTGAACGTGCTGCAAACCGTGTCAACATTACAATCCGTACGGCAAAACCGGGCATGGTGATCGGTAAAGGCGGTTCGGAAGTAGAAGCATTGCGTAAAGCGCTGAATGCTTTAACAGGAAAAAGAGTCCACATTAACATTGTCGAAGTTAAAAAAGCAGATATTGATGCAAAACTTGTTGCGGAAAACATTGCCCGCCAGCTGGAAAACCGCGTTTCTTTCCGCCGTGCGCAAAAGCAGGCGATTCAACGCGCCATGCGTGCCGGTGCAAAAGGAATCCGGACGCAGGTTTCAGGACGTTTGGGCGGTGCGGATATTGCCCGTGCAGAACATTACAGCGAAGGTACAGTTCCGCTTCATACGCTTCGTGCGGATATTGACTATGCACATGCTGAAGCAGATACAACTTACGGAAAACTGGGCGTAAAAGTTTGGATTTACCGTGGGGAAATCCTTCCTGCTAAGAAAAAAACCGAGGAAGGGGGAAACTGATCATGTTGATGCCTAAACGTGTAAAATACCGCCGTGAACACCGCGGAAAAATGCGCGGCCGTGCAAAAGGCGGCACTGAAGTTGCATTTGGCGAATATGGTTTGCAGGCTTTGGAAGCTTCCTGGATTACAAACCGCCAAATCGAAGCTGCCCGTATTGCGATGACACGTTATATGAAACGTGGCGGTAAAGTATGGATAAAAATTTTCCCTCATAAACCATATACAGCAAAACCGCTTGAAGTCCGGATGGGTTCCGGTAAAGGTGCGCCTGAGGGCTGGGTGGCTGTTGTGAAACCGGGCAAGATTTTGTTTGAAATTGCCGGTGTTCCTGAAGAAGTTGCACGCGAAGCTTTACGCCTTGCGTCCCACAAGCTGCCGATTAAATGCAAGTTCGTAAAACGTGAAGAAATTGGTGGTGAATCTAATGAAAGCTAAAGAAATTCGTGACTTAACCACTGCCGAAATTGAACAAAAAGTAAAGTCGCTGAAGGAAGAGCTGTTCAACCTTCGCTTCCAGCTTGCGACTGGACAATTAGAGAACACTGCCCGCATTCGTGAAGTTCGTAAATCGATTGCCCGCATGAAAACCGTCATTCGTGAAAGAGAAATTGGAATTAACAACCGATAATGGGAGGAGGTTCGCGATACATGAGTGAACGCAACCAACGCAAAGTATACACCGGCCGTGTCGTATCCGACAAAATGGATAAAACCGTTACTGTTCTTGTAGAAACTTACAAAAAACATTCTCTGTACGGCAAACGCGTAAAATACTCGAAAAAATTCAAGGCACATGATGAAAATAACGAAGCCAAAGTCGGCGATATCGTAAGAATCATGGAAACACGCCCGTTATCTGCTACAAAACGTTTCCGCCTGGTGGAAATCGTTGAAAAAGCAGTCATTATCTAATTTGTATCAGTTCGGATACGGTTGATTCCGAAGGGAGGTAAACGAGGATGATCCAACAAGAAACCCGTTTAAAAGTAGCTGACAACTCAGGTGCACGTGAAGTTTTAACGATTAAAGTATTAGGCGGATCCGGCCGAAAAATTGCGAATATCGGAGATGTCATCGTTGCTACGGTAAAACAAGCAACACCTGGAGGCGTTGTTAAAAAAGGCGATGTGGTGAAAGCTGTTGTGGTCCGTACAAAGAGCGGAGTGCGCCGCAGCGATGGTTCTTATATCCGTTTCGATGAAAATGCATGCGTCATTATCCGTGACGACAAGAGCCCTCGCGGCACGCGTATTTTCGGGCCGGTTGCACGCGAACTGCGCAACAACAATTTCATGAAAATCGTATCACTGGCTCCGGAAGTACTTTAATCGATATAGTTTGTGACAATCAAGGAGGTGCGATTGTAATGCATGTCAAAAAAGGTGACAAGGTAATGGTGATCTCCGGCAAAGATAAAGGCAAGACCGGGACGATCCTTGCGGTATATCCGAAAAAAAACCGTGTGATTGTGGAAGGCGTGAACGTTGTCAAAAAACACGCAAAACCTTCCCAGGCAAACCCTCAGGGCGGTATTCTCGACATGGAAGCGCCCATTCACGTGTCAAATGTGATGCCGATTGACCCGAAAACAAATGAGCCGACACGTGTCGGATATGAAATAAGGAACGACAAAAAAGTGCGTGTAGCAAAAAAATCCGGTGAAGTTCTAAGCGTGCTTAAGGAAATTAAGAAAAAGCCTGAAGAAGAAGGGAGGTAAGCGACATGAACCGCCTAAAAGAAAAATACGAAAAAGAAGTTATTCCTGCTTTAACAAGCAAGTTTCAATATACATCCGTTATGCAAGTGCCTAAAGTTGAAAAGATCGTGATCAACATGGGTGTTGGTGATGCTGTTCAAAACGCAAAAATGCTCGACAATGCAGTAGAAGAATTAACATTGATTTCCGGCCAAAGACCGGTTGTGACAAGAGCGAAAAAATCAATCGCAGGTTTCCGCCTTCGTGAAGGGATGCCGATTGGCGCAAAAGTAACGCTTCGCGGCGAGCGCATGTACGAATTCCTCGATAAACTGATTTCAGTTTCGCTTCCGCGTGTGCGCGACTTCCACGGCGTATCGAAAAAATCGTTTGACGGCCGCGGAAACTACACACTCGGCATTAAAGAGCAACTGATCTTCCCTGAAATTGATTACGACAAAGTCAGCAAAGTGCGCGGGATGGACATCGTCATTGTCACCACTGCGAACACGGACGAAGAATCACGTGAACTGTTAGGCCTGCTCGGAATGCCATTCCAAAAATAAAGCGGACGCTAAAAAGGGAGGCGAAAACGTGGCTAAAAAATCAATGATTGCGAAACAAAAACGTGAACCGAAGTATAAAGTTCAGGCTTATACGCGGTGCGAACGATGCGGCCGGCCGCATTCCGTCATTCGTAAATTTAAACTTTGCCGTATTTGTTTCCGCGAACTTGCATATAAAGGTCAAATTCCTGGCGTGAAAAAAGCCAGCTGGTAAAACCCGAATTTGGGAAGGAGGTAAAAGAAATGGTCATGACTGATCCGATTGCAGATTTGCTTACGCGTATCCGTAATGCAAATACAGTGCGTCATGAAAAATTGGAAGTCCCGGCTTCCAAGATTAAGAGAGAGATCGCCGAGATTTTAAAACGTGAAGGTTTCGTGCGTGATGTTGAATATATCGAGGATAACAAACAAGGGATTATCCGGATCTTCCTGAAATACGGCGCAAACAACGAACGCGTCATTACAGGGATCAAGCGTATCAGCAAACCGGGCCTGCGCGTATACGCAAAAGCAGGTGAAGTGCCGAAAGTGCTGAACGGACTTGGCATCGCAATTGTTTCTACTTCTCAGGGCGTTTTAACCGACAAAGAAGCACGGAAAAACAATGTCGGCGGAGAAATTTTAGCATACGTTTGGTAATTATTTGACGTTGAACGGAGGTGTAAATTATGTCACGTATAGGAAAAAAACCGGTTGAAATTCCATCCGGCGTTACGGTAACCATTAACGGAGATACAGTTACGGTTAAAGGGCCTAAAGGTGAGCTGACCCGCAGCTTCAACCCTGATATTAACATTGCCGTAGAAGACAATATCATTCACGTAACACGCCCTTCAGACAGCAAAAACCACCGCGCTTTGCACGGAACGACCCGCGCACTGCTCGCAAACATGGTGGAAGGGGTGTCGAAAGGCTTTGAAAAATCTTTGGAACTGGTTGGGGTTGGATACCGCGCCCAAAAACAAGGCAAAAAACTCGTATTGAACGTCGGCTACTCCCATCCTGTTGAATTTGAACCGGAAGAAGGCCTGGAAGTCGAAGTGCCTTCCAATACAAAAATTGTCGTAAAAGGCGTAAGCAAAGAACGCGTCGGCGCATTTGCCGCCAACATCCGCGACGTCCGCCCGCCTGAACCTTATAAAGGCAAAGGGATTCGTTACGAAGGCGAATATGTACGCAGAAAAGAAGGTAAAACCGGTAAATAATGCCGCCTAGGATGAGAAAGGAGTGAATTCAATGATCACGAAGCCGGATAAAAATCAAGTACGCAAAAAAAGGCATGCACGCGTCCGCGCAAAATTAAGCGGAACGGCTGAACGTCCGCGCCTGAATATCTATCGTTCCAACAAAAACATTTATGCCCAATTGATTGATGATGTAAATGGCGTCACACTGGCCAGCGCTTCCACGCTCGATAAAGAGTTGAGCCTTGAGTCAACCGGAAATGTGGAAGCTGCACAAAAGGTGGGCGAATTGATTGCAAAGCGCGCAGTGGAAAAAGGTATCAAAGAAGTTGTTTTTGACCGCGGCGGATATCTCTATCATGGCCGTATCAAAGCGCTTGCCGATGCAGCCCGTGAGAACGGATTACAATTTTAATCAAAAAGGAGGGGAAATTTTATATGCTACGTATTGACCCAAATAAACTTGAGTTAGAAGAACGTGTTGTTACGATTAACCGCGTTGCCAAAGTAGTGAAAGGGGGACGCCGTTTCCGCTTTTCCGCACTTGTCGTTGTCGGCGACCGGAATGGCCATGTCGGATTTGGGACCGGTAAAGCGCAGGAAGTGCCGGATGCGATTCGTAAAGCTGTTGAAGATGCGAAGAAAAATCTTGTTGAGGTACCGATTGCGGGTACAACAATTCCGCACGAAGTTGTTGGCCACTTCGGTGCAGGCAAAATCTTGCTGAAACCGGGTTCCCCTGGTACCGGTGTTATCGCCGGCGGCCCTGTCCGTGCGATCCTTGAACTTGCGGGTATTGCGGATATTACGTCCAAGTCGCTTGGTTCAAACACACCGATTAACATGATCCGTGCTACAATGGACGGCATTAAACAATTGAAGCGTGCGGATGAAGTTGCGAAACTGCGCAATAAATCTGTCGAAGAATTATTAGGTTAAGGAGGGAACGCTCATGGCAAAATTGAAAATCACCCTCACCCGCAGTGTCATCGGCCGCCCGCAGGATCAGCGCGAAACGGTAAAAGCGCTCGGCCTGCGCAAAGTCAACCAGACTGTTGAGAAAGAAGACAATGCTGCAATTCGCGGCATGATCAATAAAGTGTCCCATCTTGTTTCCGTATCGGAACAATAATTTTCGATTTTAAGATAAGGAGGTGCAACCATGAAACTTCATGAATTAAAACCTGCAGAAGGATCCCGTAAAAAACGCAACCGTGTCGGTCGTGGTATTGGTTCCGGCAACGGAAAAACAGCCGGCAAAGGGCACAAAGGTCAAAACGCTCGTTCCGGCGGCGGTGTACGCCTCGGTTTTGAAGGCGGTCAAACCCCGTTGTTCCGCCGTTTGCCAAAACGTGGTTTTACGAACATTAACCGTAAAGAGTATGCCATTGTGAACCTTGACGTTTTAAACCGTTTTGAAGACGGCACGGAAGTAACGCCTGCCCTTTTATTGGAAACAGGTGTGATCAGCAAGGAAAAATCGGGTGTAAAAGTGCTTGCAAACGGCAAACTTGAGAAAAAATTGACCGTAAAAGCACATAAATTCTCCTCTGCTGCCAAAGAAGCCATAGAAGCTGCCGGCGGTACAGCCGAGGTGATTTAATGTTCAAGACAATCGCCAATTTTATGCGTGTGGGTGAGATAAGAAATAAAATTATTTTCACCCTCCTCATGCTGGTCGTATTCCGCATAGGGGCCTTTATTCCTGTTCCTTATGTGGATGCTTCCGTTTTGGATGCCTCCACCCAAAACGGTTTAGTCGGTTTTCTAAACACTTTTGGGGGCGGTGCGCTGAGGAACTTTTCCATTTTTGCAATGGGCATTATGCCATATATCACATCTTCCATTATCGTGCAGCTCTTGCAAATGGATGTTGTGCCGAAGTTTGCCGAGTGGGCAAAACAGGGTGAAGTGGGGCGTCGTAAGCTGAATGAGTTTACACGCTATTTTACGGTTATCCTGGCTTTGATTGAAGGCTTCGGCATGTCATATGGCTTTAATAATTTGGCGCAGGGGGCACTGATTACGAAGTCCGGTTTTTGGACGTATTTGATTATCGCACTTACGCTGACAGCCGGCACCACATTTTTAATGTGGCTCGGCGAACAAATTACGGCCAAAGGTGTTGGAAACGGGATTTCCATTTTGATTATGGCCGGCATCATCGCCGGGATTCCGACAGCCATCAACCAGATTTACGCACAGCAAATTGAAAATGCCGGTTCCCAGCTGTTTTTGAAGATTGTTTTGCTGGCTTTTCTTGCATTAATCATTCTGGCCATTGTGGTCGGAGTCATCTATTTCCAGCAGGCATCGAGAAAGATACCGGTCCAGTATGCCCAGCACATTTCCGGCAGGGCAACAACCGGCAGGCAATCAACGCATTTGCCTTTAAAGGTCAATGCCGCCGGGGTCATTCCGGTTATCTTTGCGATTTCGTTCATTATTGCGCCGCAGACGATCGCTTCGTTTTTCGGTTCCAGCAGTGTGGCGAGCACCATCCAGTATATTTTTGATTATACAAAACCGGTCGGAGCTTTGATTTATGTGGCATTGATTATCGCTTTCTCGTATTTCTATGCATTCGTACAAGTCAATCCGGAGCAGCTTGCCGACAATTTAAAAAAACAAGGCGGCTATATTCCGGGGATTCGCCCGGGCAAAAACACACAGCAATATGTCACTTCGGTTTTATACCGGCTGACATTTGTCGGTTCGATCTTTCTTGCTGTGATTGCCATTCTGCCTGTCATTTTCACGAATGTCATCGGGCTCCCGGCTTCCGCCAGAATCGGCGGCACAAGCCTGCTCGTTGTGATCGGGGTTGCGCTTGAAACGATGCTGCAACTGGAAGCACAGCTTGTTAAACGCCATTACAGAGGCTTTATCAAATAAAAATGGTTTCGTTTTTTTGAGACCATGTCAGGAATAAGGGGGCTGTACGATGAATCTAGTGTTAATGGGCCTTCCCGGAGCCGGTAAAGGGACTCAAGCCGAAAAAATCATTGATAAGTATGCCATTCCTCACATTTCCACCGGAGACATGTTCCGGGCGGCAATAAAGGAAGAAACGGAGCTGGGGCTTAAAGCCAAGTCCTTTATGGACAAAGGCGAACTGGTCCCTGACGAAGTAACGATCGGGATCGTGCGCGAACGGTTAAGCAAGGATGACTGCAAAAATGGCTTCCTGCTTGACGGTTTCCCGCGGACGGTTGCCCAGGCAGAAGCTTTGGAAAATATTTTAAGCAGCCTTGGCAAACAGCTTGACTATGTCATCAATATTGAGGTGGACCGGGAGATTCTGACAGAGCGGCTGACCGGCCGGAGAATCTGTGAACATTGCGGTGCGACTTACCATCTCGTGTTTAATCCGCCAAAAACGGAGGGCGTTTGCGACAAATGCGGCGGCCCGCTGTACCAACGGGCGGACGACAACGCAGAAACTGTCGGGAACCGGCTCGATGTCAATATAAAACAAACCCGGCCGCTACTGGACTTTTATGAGGAAAAAGGCTATTTGCGGAATGTAAACGGCCAGCAGGATATTCATCAAGTTTTTGCGGATATCGATCAATTGCTGAGCCAACTGGGTTAAACGTGAACGACTTGGTGAATTCATGAGAGCCGCAATCACGTTGGATGGAAACCACCTTTGGAAGTTTTAACCGGCCGGCTTTTCGGCCATGTCCTGACGGTAAAAAACTTTTCAAGTTTGATGCAATTTCCGCTTAAAAAGGTTATAATGGTTTTCGTGGCATTTTCACCGCTGGATATTTCACGGGTGAAATGACGGCTCTGTTTTATTGGCGATTTGCTTCATCCGTTAACTTGTAATCAATAGATGAGGAAGGCGGCTTCCGTTGTCAGGATTGCCAGTAAGCGTCATTCGAACGTCTCTCATGCAATTCAATTCTGTGCAAATGGCTTTCGTTCGTTCACATGTATGCCGGACATGGGATTGGTCAAGACTGACATGAAAGAACCATGTAACCTTGGGAACGTTTATCAGCTCTTGCCGGCCCCTCGGATCAGCCGGTTTACGTGAATATGCAGCAGGCCGACCGCTTCCTGAAGAGGGAGTTTTGGCGAGCCTGATCGTTTTAAGGTTTTGGAAAAGTATCATTGCCAGGTCCTAAATGTTAGGAGGAGGGAGAAAAGTTCGATGGCGAAAGATGACGTTATTGAAGTTGAGGGCATTGTGAGCGAAACTTTGCCGAATGCCATGTTTAAGGTAGAATTAGAAAATGGTCACACTGTTCTTGCACATGTGTCGGGAAAAATCCGGATGAACTTTATCCGCATTTTGCCGGGTGATAAAGTAACAGTTGAACTGTCTCCGTATGATTTGACCCGCGGTAGAATTACGTACCGCTTTAAATAATGTAGATACACGGCTTTTTCGGTGAAACGGAAAGTCTGCCTGGGGAATCTGTTTGGAAAAAAGGTACCGGGCTTGTACTCCGTATATTAAGGAGGGTAAACCATGAAAGTTAGACCATCTGTGAAGCCGATCTGCGAAAAATGCAAGGTTATCCGCAGAAAAGGCAAAGTAATGGTAATCTGTGAAAATCCGAAACACAAACAAAAACAAGGATAAATTTGAAGGAGGTGCACCTGTATGGCTCGTATTGCCGGTGTTGACATTCCACGTGATAAACGTGTTGTTATTTCTTTAACATACATTTACGGAATTGGTAAATCAACTGCACAAAAAATTCTTGCTGAGGCCGGAATTTCTGAAGATACACGCGTCCGCGACTTAACAGAGGATGAAGTAAACAAAATTCGTGACATCGTGGACAGGCTGAAAGTAGAAGGAGACCTTCGCCGTGAAGTTTCTCTGAACATTAAACGCCTGATGGAAATCGGATCTTACAGAGGTCTCCGCCACCGCCGCGGTCTTCCTGTTCGCGGGCAAAACACAAAAAACAATGCCCGTACACGCAAAGGCCCGCGTAAAACGGTTGCCGGTAAGAAGAAATAATAAGCAAAGGAGGTTGTTCATATGGCACGCAGAACAAATACGCGTAAACGCCGCGTAAGAAAGAATATTGAATCAGGAGTCGCTCATATTCGTTCCACTTTTAACAATACAATCGTTACGATCACGGATGTGCATGGGAATGCTGTTGCATGGTCCAGTGCCGGTGCGCTCGGTTTCAAAGGTTCCCGTAAATCAACGCCGTTTGCTGCACAAATGGCTGCTGAAACAGCCGCGAAAGCATCGATGGAACATGGGATGAAGTCTTTGGAAGTAACTGTAAAAGGACCTGGTGCAGGCCGTGAAGCCGCCATCCGTGCCCTGCAGGCTGCCGGGCTTGAAGTTACAGCCATTAAAGACGTAACACCTGTGCCGCATAATGGTTGCCGCCCGCCAAAACGTCGCCGTGTCTGATTCTTTTTGTATAGATTTTGTATCCTTGTCAATAATGGGATATGATGCATAATCTGCAAAAAAAATGATTTGAATGATCCAGTTGTTATGCATAATAGGGAATTTTGCATGGGGAATTTCGAATAGGGCTCTTTCTGGGGTGCTATACGGGGTTTCGACGTTTTGAAGGAGGGTTAATTTGAATGATTGAAATTGAAAAGCCAAAAATTGAAACGGTTGAGGTCAGCGATGACGCTACTTATGGCAAGTTCGTCATAGAACCGCTTGAGCGTGGATATGGTACTACTTTGGGTAACTCCTTACGTCGTATCCTATTATCCTCACTCCCGGGTGCCGCTGTCACTTCCATCCAAATCGATGGCGTGATGCACGAATTCTCGACAGTTGAAGGCGTTGTTGAAGATGTGACCAGCATTATTTTGAACCTCAAAAAGCTGGCATTAAAAATCTATTCCGATGAGGAAAAAACGCTTGAGATTGATGTGCAGGGAGAAGGCGCTGTGACAGCAGCCGATATTACGCATGACAGCGATGTGGAGATTTTAAATCCGGATCTCTATATTGCGACGGTTGCCGAAAACGGGCATTTGCGTATGCGCATGACCGCCAACCAAGGCCGCGGCTATGTTCCTGCTGATCAAAATAAGCGGGAAGACCATCCAATTGGTGTCATTCCAATAGATTCTATTTATACCCCGGTTCAACGCGTGAACTACCAGGTCGAAAATACCCGGGTAGGGCAAATCAGCAATTATGATAAGCTCTCACTGGATGTCACGACTGACGGGAGCATCGGCCCGAAAGAAGCAATTGCTTTGGGCGCCAAAATTTTAACCGAGCATTTGAACATCTTCGTCGGACTGACAGATGAAGCACAAAATGCGGAAATTATGGTGGAAAAAGAAGAAGACCAGAAAGAAAAAGTGCTTGAAATGACAATTGAGGAACTTGATCTTTCAGTCCGTTCTTATAACTGCCTGAAACGTGCCGGCATTAATACCGTTCAGGAACTGGCCAATAAAACGGAAGAAGATATGATGAAAGTCCGGAATCTTGGCCGCAAGTCCCTTGAAGAAGTCAAAGCAAAGCTCGAAGATTTGGGCTTGGGTTTGCGTAAAGACGACTGAGCCGGTTAGAAGGCAAAGCGATTAATCCAACATAAGGGAGGGAACTTCATGCCTTACAGAAAGTTAGGACGCACAAGCGCCCAACGTAAAGCATTACTGCGCGATTTGGCAACAGACCTTATCATTAATGAACGTATCGAAACAACTGAAGCACGCGCAAAAGAATTACGCTCGGTTGTTGAAAAATTAGTTACGCTTGGAAAACGCGGTGATCTTCATGCCCGTCGCCAGGCTGCTGCATTTGTACGCCATGAAACAGCTGACGAAGAAACAAAACAGGATGCTGTTCAAAAATTATTCTCGGTCATTGCAGAACGTTACGCGGATCGCCGGGGCGGCTACACCCGCATCTTGAAAGTAGGCCCGCGCCGCGGAGATGGTGCACCGGTTGCCATTATTGAATTCGTTGAAAAAGAAAAGCAAGATCAGAATCAAGAGCAAGATCAAGAGCAAGTAAACGAATGATTTTCTTGAGGGCTGGACAGTTGAAAGGTTCTTAACTGCTTCTTTGCCCTTTTTCTATCTTTTTTCGGTTTGTAATTGCAGCAGCTCTAGGACAGTCTGTGATTGCAAAACCTTTTCGTTTATGTGTGATGCAATAAACTGTGAGTGTTACGATGGGCGCATTTTGTGCCCGTCTAGCTCTTGCACCCCTTTTTATTTCTGTGCGCCGGATTGTTAACGTCTACACTGAAGAGGGGTGCAGGCTTTTTTATTATGGGGATATTTTACCCGCCAAACTGCACGACAATACGGTAAAATATAAATACAAGCAAACGGGTGAAACATTGGTTATCATCGTTCGGAAGAGAAGCCGTTTGTAAACGGGCTGTTGCTGACGCGTGGCGAGGCGCATAAAGGCTGGGTAAACACCCAAGCAATTTTGCGGCGCCGCCATCAGGATGGAAATGAAGTTGAAGAGAATAGCGAAGGATTGCTTAGCATGTTTTAACCGTGCTAAAAAGCAGGTTACAGAGGAGGAATCCGGCATTGGCAGACAGCACGAACGTGATCATTGACATCGACCAGGTTTCCTTCCGTTACCCGGAACAGGAAACGTATGCACTAACAAATATTTCTTTTCAAGTTTATAAAGGCGAGTGGCTGGCCATTGTCGGGCATAACGGATCCGGAAAGTCTACGCTGGCGAGGCTCTTAAACGGCTTGCAGTTTCCCGGAAAGGGCACGATAACGGTTTCCGGCCTCAAGTTGTCGGATGAAAATGTCTGGGAGATCAGAAGGCGCGTCGGCATGGTGTTTCAAAATCCCGACAACCAGTTTGTCGGTACAACCGTTCAGGATGATGTCGCATTCGGGCTGGAAAATCACGGTGTGCCGCGTGAGGAAATGGTGAAACGCGTCCATGATGCCTTAAAGCGGGTGCGGATGTCGGACTTTGTGGACCGCGAACCGCACCATTTATCAGGCGGGCAAAAACAACGGGTGGCGATCGCCGGGATCATCGCGCTAAAGCCGGAAGTGATCATTTTGGATGAAGCCACGTCCATGCTCGATCCGGTCGGCCGCAAAGAAGTGCTGGAGACGATTCGACAGCTGAAACAAGAAGCAGGGCTGACCGTCATTTCGATTACCCATGATCTTGAAGAAGCTGCCCAGGCGGAACGGATGATCGTGATGAACCGCGGCGAGGTCTACCGGGAAGGCACACCGCGTGACATTTTTCAAATGGATGAGACATTGACTGTGCTTGGCCTTGATATTCCGTTCCCGGTCAAAATGGCAAAAGCGCTAAAAGCAAGGGGCTTGGACTTACCGGAAATTTATTTAACAGATGAAGAATTGGTGGATGCACTATGGACATTGCATTTGAACAAGTAGAATACCGGTATCAGCCGAATACGCCGTTTGAAAGGCTTGCACTCTATGACATTTCCCTCGCCATCCCGTCCGGCCGCTATATCGCCGTGATCGGGCATACCGGCTCAGGTAAATCGACGCTGCTGCAGCATTTGAATGCCCTGCTTCAGCCGACAAAAGGAAAAGTAACAATCGGCAGCCGGGTGATTGAAGCCGGAAAAAAGGAAAAAAACTTGAAGGCGATCCGGCAAAAAGTCGGGATTGTGTTCCAGTTTCCTGAACACCAGCTGTTTGAAGAAACGGTGGAAAAAGACATCTGTTTCGGCCCGAAGAATTTCGGCGTTCCGGAAAAAGAAGCGAAACAGCGGGCGAGGGAGCTCATCCGGCTTGTCGGGCTTTCAGAAGAGATTCTTGCAAAATCGCCGTTTGACCTGTCAGGCGGGCAAATGCGGCGAGTTGCCATCGCTGGTGTGCTTGCGATGGAACCGGACGTGCTTGTGCTGGACGAGCCGACTGCCGGGCTTGATCCGCGCGGGCGCCACGAGATGATGGGCATGTTTTACGAATTGCACCAGAAGAAGCATTTAACGACTGTGCTTGTTACCCACAGCATGGAAGATGCCGCCCTATATGCCGATGAACTCGTCATTTTGCATCAGGGGAAATTGATGAAAAAAGGCGCACCCCGTGACATCTTTTCCGATCCTGGATTGCTTGAAAAATGGGGATTAAGCGTGCCGGAGATTGTCCGCTTCCAGACGATGCTCGAGGAAAAAACCGGTATGAAGTTCAATAAGACATGCCTGACAGTGGAAGAACTTGCGGAAGCATTGCAATCGGTTTTGAAACGGGGTGGGCGCGTATGATGGAAAAAATGATTTTCGGGCGCTATATTCCGGGCGATTCCGTCATTCACCGGATGGATCCACGTTCAAAATTGATTTTTGTATTTGTCTTTATTTGTATTGTATTTTTGGCCAATAATGCGGTCACCTACGGGATTCTGGTAATCTTTACCTTGCTTGTGATGCTGGTTTCAAGAGTTCCTGTCCGCTTTTTTATTAAAGGGTTATTGCCGATTTTATGGCTGGTCATTTTTACTTTTTTTCTGCAGCTATTTTTCAATCGCGAGGGCAGCCTTGTTTTCCATTATGCATTTATTCATATTTATAGTGAAGGGATCCGGCAGGGTGTGTTTATTTCGCTCAGGTTTATGCTGCTGATCTTTTTAACATCGCTTTTGACGCTGACGACAACGCCGATTTCGCTGACAGACGGGATTGAAATGCTGCTTGCGCCGCTCCGGAAAGTAAAATTTCCGGTCCATGAACTGGCATTAATGATGTCCATTTCCCTGCGGTTTATTCCGACATTAATGGACGAGACGGAAAAAATCATGAAGGCGCAGATGGCCCGGGGTGTCGATTTTTCCGGCGGGAGTATAAAAGACCGGGTGAAAGCCATTATTCCTCTATTAATTCCGCTGTTTGTCAGTTCGTTCAAACGTGCGGAAGAGCTGGCAACGGCAATGGAGGCCCGGGGTTACCAGGGCGGGGAGGGGCGGACGAAATACCGCCTGCTCGTCTGGCGTACGGCTGATACGCTGTCCATTTGTGCGCTGGCCGTCGTTATTGTCCTGCTCGTGCTGTTCCGTGACGGGGGGATTTTATGAAGCGCGTAAAATGTACGGTCAGTTACGATGGTTCCCGATTCGCGGGGTACCAGGTCCAGCCGGGGCAGCGGACGGTCCAGCAGGAAATTGAAAAGGCGCTGGCCACTCTTCATAAAGGCCGCCACGTGAAAACGGCGGCTTCCGGAAGGACGGATGCCGGCGTGCACGCGATGGGGCAGGTGATCCATTTCGATACGGATCTTTCTATTCCGGAAACAAGCTGGCCGGCCGCTTTAAACAGCCTGCTTCCAGGCGATATTTCGGTCTCGAAAGCGGCATATGCGGACCCTGCTTTTCACGCCCGCTACTCGGTAAAAGAGAAGGAATACCGCTACCGGATCTATTTTTCTCATGTCCGCAGTCCGTTTAAGCACCGTTACGCGTTAAGGGTCTGGTATTCGCTTGATATCGAGGCGATGGAAGCAGCAGCTGAGACCGTGCTCGGCACCCATGATTTTACGAGTTTTTGTTCAGCGAAAACAGAGGTGGAAGACAAGATTCGTACGTTAAAAGAGATTCGGTTTTTGCAGCAGGACGATGAATTGGTGATCTGTTTTAAAGGAAACGGTTTTTTATACAATATGGTACGGATCTTAACCGGCACTTTGCTTGAAATCGGAAGTGGCAAACGCGACCCCGGTGAAATGCGCGAAATCCTTGAAAAACGGAACCGGATTTATGCGGGCAAAACCGCGGCGCCGGAAGGGTTGTATTTATGGAAAGTATCTTATTGACGGAGCATGAATCCGCATGATCAAAAGAAGATAAAAACAACCGGGCCAGGCGTAACATTCACTTGACATTCTTGCCCCAAAACGATATTATAACCTATGGTATTGTTTTTTAACTCCACGATAAGCCCCGGAAACTTATTGTGATAATGACAATAGATCATGACTGTGTTTTTGTGAATATTTTTTAGGAGGGTAACTCATGCGTACGACTTATATGGCAAAAGCAAACGACGTTGAACGTAAATGGTACGTAGTGGATGCTGAAGGCAAAACCCTTGGGCGCCTCGCTTCTGAAGTGGCATCCATTTTACGCGGCAAACATAAACCAACTTTCACACCGCACGTGGATACGGGCGATCATGTGATCATCCTGAATGCTTCTAAAATAGAATTGACAGGCAAAAAACTGGAAGACAAAATTTACTACCGTCACAGCCAGTTTGCAGGCGGTTTGAAACAACGTACAGCAGGCGAAATGCGAACGAAATATCCGGAAAAAATGCTGGAACTGGCTATTAAAGGCATGCTTCCGAAAGGTTCTCTTGGACGCCAAATGTTTAAAAAATTACATGTGTATGCTGGTACAGAGCATCCGCATGAAGCACAAAAACCGGAAGTTTACGAACTTCGCGGATAATTTTAAAAGGAGGGCATTATTTTGGCACAAGTACAATACGCCGGAACTGGACGCCGCAAAAGTTCTGTTGCACGTGTCCGCTTAGTTCCTGGAAATGGCAATATTACGGTGAACGGGCGTGATGTAAAAGATTACATTCCGTTCGAAGCTTTAGTTGAAGTGATTAAACAACCATTGAATATAACAGAAACAAACGGCAGCTACGATGTTCTCGTAAACGTAAGAGGCGGCGGTTTCACAGGCCAAGCTGGCGCAATCCGCCACGGTATTGCCCGCGCATTGCTGCAGGCTGATCCTGAATACCGTGCAGTGTTAAAACGCGCAGGCCTTCTGACACGTGACGCCCGTATGAAAGAACGGAAGAAATACGGTCTCAAAGGCGCTCGTCGTGCACCTCAGTTCTCGAAACGTTAAATTATTGGCACTTCAAAGGCTCTCTTCACTTATGTGGGGAGGGTCTTTTTTATGTCCAAAAAAACCCGTGACCACATGTGACGCAGCAAATGCAAAAAGACTGTTATAACAATAAACTTCCGTACCGAAAAGATTCGAGAGGAGATAGTTCATATCTTAGATATTCAAGCAATACTGGGACAAGTTGCTCCTTGTAGATTGAAAAGGGTGATCCGGCATAATTTACCGGATTGCAACGTATGAATATATTAGTTTGAAGTTTATTTGTGAAGGGTGATCACATGGATGAAGCAACAAACGACAGGAAGAAAGTGAGCGTGAATAGAAAGGATGAGCAACTAGAACAGTTCCGTGTTAACAATGTAGGTAAGAAACTTACAACCAATGAGTCAGTAAAGATTTCAAATGATGAACAGACTTTAAAAGCTGGAGTCCGCGGCCCTACATTAATGGAGACTTTTATTTTTTTGAAAAACAGATGCATTTTGACCATGAACGGATACCGGAAAGAGTTGTTCAAGCAAGAGGTTTCGGGGCACATGGAGAATTTGAATTGTATAGATCAATGAAACAATATACAAAAGCTTGCTTTCTACAGAAACCCGGGGAAAAGACACCCGTATTTGTTAGGTTTTCCAACATGCAAGGAAATAAAGGCTCAAGTGATACGACATTGGGTCCACGCGGCTTTTCAACCAAGTTTTATACAAGGGAAGGGAATTACGATTTATTAGCGCTCTCATTCCCTGTATTCATTCTTAACGATGCCTTTAAGTTAGCGGATGCGATACATGCGCTTAATCCGGAGCCACATAATGATATCCCACAAGCCTCACCCGCTCATGATCATTTTTGGGATTTTGTTGCGAATAATCAATCTTCTGCTCATTTCATTATGTGGGCAATGTCTGATCGAACCGCTCCCAGAAGTTGGCGAATGATGCAAGGGTTCAGTATTAATACCTTTCGATTTGTAAACGATGATGGAAAAGCTACTTTTGTAAGATTTCATTGGAAGCCTGTCCTTGGCGTTCATTCATTACTAATCGATGAAGCGCAAATTATTGGTGGGGTGGACCCCGACTTCCATCGAAGAGACCTGTGGGAGTCCATTGATCTTGGAGCTTACCCTGTATTTGAATTAGGTGTACAAATGATTGATGAGGATGATGAATTTAAGTATGGTTTCGATATTTTAGACCCTACCAAATTATGGCCGGAAGAAATGGTTCCCGTAGAAATTATCGGGAAAATGACATTAAATAAAAATGTTGATAATTTCTTTGCGGAGGTAGAACAGGTAGCGTTTAATCCAGCAAATGTGATCCCAGGAATAGATTTTTCCAATGATCCGGTTTTACAAGGCAGATTATTTGCTTATCGGGATACACATATGCACCGACTTGGCGGGCCAAACTTCAATGAAATACCGATCAATCGTCCCATCTGCCCGGTTCACAATAACCAGCAAGGCGGGTATATGCAACAAAAAATCAATGTTGGAAAAATAAACTATCATAAAAATTCCTTAGCGCATAATACTCCTGCCACTTCCAGTCCGGCAGAAGGAGGTTATGTGCATTACAAGGAGAAGGTAGAGGGGCACAAGATTAAAGCGGAAAGTAAATCGTTTAAAGATTACTTTTCGCAGGCCAGACTGGTTTGGAATAGTATGTCGTCTGTTGAGAAGCATATTACACAAGCATTTTGCTTTCAGCTCGGAAACGTGAAAAGCCAATCAGTTCGCCAGCAAGGCGTTGATATGTTTGCCAATGTTGATGAAGGTTTGGCAACCACTATTGCTGAATATGTTGGTGTGAATCGTCCGAGCGGGGTGCAAGTTCCAGTTACAGCAAGTTCCCCGGCTCTTAGCATGATGAATACGCCAAAATATCCATATTCGCTTAAAGTGGGCGTTCTGATCGGCAATCATTTTAATGGGAAAGAGGTAAAAACTGTCATTGGTCTTTTGCGGAAATATGGTGTTTTTATCGAATTTGTTGGCGAAAAGTTTGGAACGGTGACAGGGACAGATGGCACGAAATTCAAAGTGAATAAAACATTTCTAACAACAAATCCCAACCTGTTTGATTCACTCTATATCGTTGGCGGAAGTTCCGGAAATGAAACAAGGTTCAGTCAGGATATCATGCGTTTTGTAAGTGAAGCATACAAATATTATAAACCGATTGGTGTTGCAACAACTGCACATACTTATATTAAAGCAACAGAGAAGAATAACTTACTCGGGGTCGTTTTTGCCGCAAATAATCCTTACTTCGGTGAGGAGTTTGTCTCTGCTATCGCTCAGCAACGTTTTTGGAATAGAAAATAATATGGTTATTTATATGGGGGCACGCTCGTTCTAGCATCTCCTGAATAATAATTGAGCATATAAATATTTTGTAAAGATGATAAAATTGATAATCCTTCGACTACATTTTAAACATCAACGATAAAAAAACAGCAAAGCCGCCGTAAGCAGCGGCTTTGCCCTCTCTCCCGCCATTATGGCACCAGTTCTTTTATTTCCTTCCCGTCCACAAAGAAAGGCGCAGGCACGTTCATCATCCGGTAAAGCGTCGGGGCAATGTCGATTAAAGAAAGCCGGCGCGATACCTTTTTATGCGGAATGTCCTTTCCGTATGCAAGCAGAACCGGGCGCAGATCACTCCTTTCCGGGTTGCCACCGTGGTTTCTAAGTTCGGACGGGGCATGGAAAGAGGAAGAGATGTCCGAATCCATCATGTAACCTCTCGCTGCGACAAGCGTCACATCACCGGCATGCGGGTGGTGAAACCACTCACTTTTTTTGCTTTGCGCTTTGATCACGGACTCGTACGGCCGGGCCGGGTCATTTTTTACCGTATCATACAGGGACGATACCGTTTCTTTTGTAGTGGACCAGCTGCTATGCCCGTTTGTTATGCCTTGCCACCAGTCCGAAAGATAGAAACCCGCCAGTTTGGATTTTGAAGCAAGGATGCGCGGGTCGCGGACAGACGAAAAGATTTTTGCCACCTCCTGCTGCACATTCCCGTAATCTTGTTTAGAAACAATTCCGCCTTTCTTACTTCCTTTCAAATTGATGTAGACATGGGCCATCGTGCCAGAAGCAACTGCATACGATTTTGTCCGGTTCAAATCAATTTCTCCGTTTTTCTTTAAAACAAGCAGACCGTGTTTTTTAAGCTCGTAATTCGGAGAGAGCCCAGTGTGCATCGGTTCCATGCCGTGGTCTGACACAACAAACAATTTGTCATTTTCCCCAAGTGACTGCAATGTTTTTCCAACTGTATGGTCGGCCAATTGATACGCCCAACGGACCCGGGCCGCATATGTTTTTGCTTTTTTATCGGAATAGCCGGACTGGCGCGGGTCTGTTGACAAATAGGCATGTTCTTCATGGTCGATTTGCGGCTCATAAAACATGAGCAGATCCGGTTTATAGCGATCCTTAATGAATAAGGAGACATTTTGCACCCATTGGGCAAAGCGGGTGGAGATGTCTTCATATTCTGTCCGGGTAATCCAGCCTTTTTTGAAGGCAGCCAAGTCTTCATCCACAGGGAAAAATCCGAACAGGCTGTTTATCGTTTTGGCAAAATCCCCCGGTCCCTTGATTGATGCAGATGTGACCGCTGTCCGGTACATTTCCGCTTTCGACAGGGTGCGGTCGGTTTTTTTCATCTTGAACCAGAAGCCGGCCGGTTGATGATTTTCATTTAACGTGAAACTGCCCCATTGATTGACACCCACTCGCGCATCTTTATCTTCAATCGTTTTGTTGTCCGAAAAATAGAAAAGGTCATACGCATCATGGTGAAGAGCGGCAGCCAGCACATGAATGGTCCGGTTCTTTGCTCCCTTAAGTTTTAACCGGTAAACGGCTTCTTTTAGCGGTTTCCGGCTTTTCGGGGCATTGTTCCATCCTTTGGCGGGACGGAATGTAAGATGGACAAGGTCACTTTTTGCAAAAGTATCCTTGTAATAGATGGCGTAATCGGCATGCGCCTTTGAAACTTCCGGGTTGGAGCCGGGAAAGCAGATCGTCGCCGTCACTTTTCCGTGTTTCCGTCCTTCAGACCAGATGGCCGGGACGTCCAGTGCAGACCAGAAGGCGTCCTCTGTTTCCGTCAGTTTAAAATTTTTATTGTGAAATGCGTTGCTGACCAGGCCGGTTTTCTCCGGTTTGGCCCCTGTTGCAATGGAAGCATGGGAGGCGGCGGTGAGGGACGGATAAACCGCTGTAATGTCTTTGGCATCAAATCCATGCTTCATAATTTTGTTTAAATGCGGCAGTTCCTTTTTATGTTCGTGGACATAATCGTTTTTCATGCCGTCAAAAGACACGACAACAATGGTCCCTTTTTCAGATGCAGCCAGGGGTCGGCCCGGAACAAGCGCACAAAGGAGGGCGGCCGGCAGGATGTACTGAAGCAAACGGCTGAATCGTTTCATGGACCTTCCTTCCTTCCTTTCTTATATGTACTGTCAGCATTCTATTTTCCCTTGATGGCTGCAGGTAAACAAAGCGCGGAAACAGGGAAGCTAAGGCACTGGCTAACTTGTTCATCATTTTTTAAGCATCTTCATAATGGAATTGCGATCTCCGCCAGCGGCAACTTAGGACCCATTCTCCATCCGAACTTACGGATTAAAGCGGATCATTTTTTCACACGAAGAACGGTTTGATCATACACTTGATTGTCACTTTAAATTGCCGGCACCTTTCATTTGCCATAGCTGGAAGACGAAACGAAGCTGAGGCAGAAAATCAATCTTTTCTTCCCCCGGCACTGCAAACAAGCCTTGACGATTTGATGCAGCGTGTAGACATCACGGAGATACTTGCTTGCCCTTGAAGGAAGTCTTTCAGTCCAGGGCATATCATGAGCGGTCGAGAAGCTATACCAGGATTATTTAAATGATTACGGCGAGCTGTACCGTGATCCGCCAAGATCTGCAAAAAAATAAATGCAAAAATAATCTGTTTAATGCTAAAATAAATATTACGGAAGTATTCCAATTGTTTTTATAGGAAAAATGCAAACGAGTGGAGGAAATTGGAACATGGCTTTTTCAACGAGCATCCCGCACGGCGGTATATTGGTAAACCGGGAAAACCACAGTGCGGAAGCTTTAAAACAGGCAGAACAATTACCGGCATTAACCGTTTCCGACTGGAGCATCTCCGACCTGGAACTGATCGGTATCGGCGGCTTCAGCCCGCTGACCGGGTTTATGGGGAAGCAGGATTATGAAACGGTTGTGGAAAATATGCGGCTTTCAAACGGCCTTATCTGGAGTATTCCGATCACGCTTCCCGTAACAGAAGAGGAAGCGGAAAGGTTTGAAACCGGCGAAACGCTCGCATTAAAAGGTGCAGACGGCGTGATCTACGGCACGCTCACACTGGAAGAAAAGTATACAGTGGACAAAGAACGGGAAGCAAGGCTCGTGTACGGGACAACCGACCCGGCGCACCCCGGCGTTAAACGCTTATATGAAAACGGGGATGTGTATCTTGCAGGGCCGGTTACGCTTTTAAACCGCCCGAATCATGACGAGTTTGCCGCTTATTATAAAGATCCGAAAGAAACAAGGGCATTGTTCGCATCCCTCGGCTGGAAAACGATTGTCGGCTTCCAGACGCGCAACCCGGTCCACCGCGCCCATGAATACATTCAGAAAAGCGCGCTTGAAATCGTTGACGGGCTGCTTTTAAACCCGCTTGTCGGCGAGACGAAAAGCGATGATATTCCGGCGGATATCCGGATGGAAAGTTACGAAGTGATTTTGAAACATTATTATCCAAAAGATCGTGTGCGCCTTGTTATTTACCCTGCCGCCATGCGCTATGCAGGCCCGCGGGAAGCAATCCTGCATGCGCTCGTCCGTAAAAATTACGGCTGCACCCATTTCATTGTCGGCCGGGACCATGCCGGTGTCGGCGATTACTATGGGACGTATGAAGCACAGGAACTGATCAGCACTGTGGAGCAGGAACTGGGCATCACCATTTTAAAATTTGAGCATGCGTTTTACTGCACGAAATGCGGCAATATGGCCACAACGAAAACCTGTCCGCACGGAAAAGAAGACCATATTCATTTGAGCGGGACAAAAGTGCGCGAAATGCTGCGCGCCGGCCAAAAACCGCCGAAAGAATTTTCCCGGCCGGAAGTGGCAGAAGTGCTGATCAAAGGGATGAAAGTGCACAATTAAACGTCCGCAAATCATAAGGAGGGAACCGGCCGCATGGCGAAAGCAACCAATATCACATGGCATGAAACCCAAATTAAAAAAGAAGACCGCCGGAGGTTAAACGGGCACTCCAGCGCAGTCCTCTGGTTTACCGGGTTATCCGGTGCGGGGAAATCAACGCTGTCCGTCGCCGTTGAACAGGAACTCCACGGGCGGGGGATCCGCACGTATATCCTCGATGGCGATAATATCCGCCACGGGTTGAATAAAAATCTCGGGTTTTCCCCGGAAGACCGGAAAGAAAATATCCGCCGCATCGGAGAGGTGTCAAAACTGTTCGTGGATGCCGGCGTAATGGTGCTGACGGCGTTCATTTCACCGTACCGTGCTGACAGGGACATGGTGCGCGAACTGGTCGAAGATAATGAATTCGTAGAGATTTACGTGAACTGCCCGCTGGAAGAATGTGAACAGCGGGACCCGAAAGGCTTATACAAAAAAGCCCGCAATGGGGAAATACAAAATTTTACCGGTATAGATGCCCCTTATGAAGCCCCGGAACATCCGGAACTTGTCGTGGAAACCCACAAACAGCCGCTGGAACAGGCTGTCGAGCAGGTGATCCGCTTTTTGGAAGAAAAAGGGTACATCGAAAAGTAGCCGGTTTTATAAACGGCAAACGTGCAGCAGGTGCAAAACCTTGCTGCACGTTTTTCTACATAGGGATGTAAGATTATGCAACAAAATGCTGGAAATATGCAAAATCCTGTTTTCATCCAGAATTTTTTGTGCTATGGTATGGACGTTGTGATTTATTTTAACCAGATGCGTATGATAGATAAATGGAGATGAACATACGATGGCAACACAAAAATCCGGCCTGAAACGGCGTTTAAAGGCGCGGCATCTGACCATGATATCACTCGGCGGCTCGATCGGGACCGGGCTTTTTCTCGGAAGCGGCGCCGCGATTTACCAGGCGGGCCCGGGGGGAGCGCTGCTTGCCTATTTGGTTATCGGTGTGATGGTCTATTTTATTATGACAAGCCTCGGGGAACTGGCTTCATTTATGCCGACAAGCGGGGCATTCAGTACGTATGCAACCCGCTTTATTGATCCGGCGCTCGGTTTTGCGCTCGGCTGGAATTACTGGTACAGCTGGGCCATTTGTCTTGCAGCGGAACTTTCGGCATCGACACTGGTCATGAAATTCTGGTTTCCGCACAGCCCCAGCTGGTTGTGGAGCGGCCTGTTTTTGCTCGTGATTTTTCTTTTGAACATTTTGTCCGTGAGAGGCTATGGCGAAGGAGAGTACTGGTTTTCCTTTGTCAAAGTGGCGACCATTATCCTTTTTATTGTTACCGGCTTTTTGATGATATTTGGCATATTGGGTGGGGCACCGGCCGGCTTTAAAAACTTTACAATCGGGGATGCGCCTTTCCACGGCGGTGCGCTTGCCGTGCTTGGCGTGTTCATTACCGCCGGATTTTCATTCCAGGGGACGGAAATTGTCGGCGTTGCAGCCGGGGAAAGCGAGAATCCGCGCAAAAACGTGCCAAAAGCAATCAAAAGCATTTTCTGGCGCATTTTGTTGTTTTATGTCCTTGCAATTCTTGTCATCGGGCTGATTATCCCTTATACGACAAAAAGTTTGCAAAGTACGGATGTAATGGTGAGCCCGTTTACGCTTGTCTTTAAAAAAGCGGGGCTTGCGTTTGCTGCATCCCTAATGAATACGGTCATTTTAACGGCTGTGCTGTCGGCGGGAAACTCGAGCCTGTATGCTTCAACAAGGATTTTGTATGCAATGGCCCATGAAGGCCAGGCGCCGAAGTTTTTCGGCAAACTGAACAAACGCGGCGTGCCGGTCGCAGCCCTTGTTGCCACGGCCATTGTCGGCGCGCTTGCATTTCTCGCATCCGCATTCGGGGACGGCGCCATTTATATCTGGCTGTTGAATGCAGCGGGCGTCACGGGCTTTATTTTCTGGCTCGGGATTGCCGCCAGCCATTACCGTTTCCGGAAAGCGTATCTCGCCCAGGGACGTTCACTTGACGATCTCCCTTATCATGCGAAATGGTACCCGTTCGGCCCGATTTTTGCGCTGATTGTCGGCGTGATCGTTATTCTTGCGCAGGATTATCAGGCATTCCTCGGCGGCCGTATCGACTGGATGAGCGCCATTGCCGCGTATCTCGGCATCCCGCTTTTTGCCATCATGTGGCTCGGCTACAAGCTCGTAAAGCGGACAAAAGTCATCCCGCTTGAGGCATGCCGGATTGATGACCGGGGATTTGACCAGGAGCCGGAGCATACTGAAAAAAAGGATGCGCGCTCCTGAGCGGTGTGTTGGCTTAAAGCGCTCGCCCATGTTGCGATATCGATTCCTTGTTTGGAAATCATTATAAAGTATCGACGCCTCTACGCCCGCGTACAATACCGGTAAGGAGTGGGTAGAGATGAATGAAGTCATTACCACCCTGTCTGCGAAAAGACGGGAGAGGCAAATGAAAGCGGAACGCAATTTGCTCCGCGAACTGCCGGTTGAAGTGCTGAAGAAAAGCTTCCAGTCCCATTTCGGTTCGTTCCGGATCAACGGGGGAGCGTGGATGGAGCAGGGGATCGAAGAAGGGTGTTACGATGTCGCCATTGAAGCCTATTTATTGGGCGGCCATTACAGCCGGTTCGGGTATTACGGCGAGCCGGCCGAGCAGGCAAAGAAACGGTGCGAAACCGAATTAAAGCATATTACAGATACTCTGTACAATTTTTGGCTTTATTGGACATTCGGCAATGATACGATGCAGGAGTCCATTTACTATACATGCGAGCAGTTTGCCGACTACTTTTGGTCTTACGGCTTTAAAAAAGGCGAACAAAGGCGGAAACTGCGGCTTCATTAGGGGATGCCCGTTTGCGGCTCCCTTTTTTGCAGTTCTATTTTCCTCCCTTGTCCCATAACTTTTCAATAAGGACAGGGAGAGGGAGATTGTGATGAAACGGAAAATCAAAATTGCGGGGTTTCTGCTTGGTGTCACCCTTTTATTTTTACTTGTGCAGTTTGAGTTTTTCCAAAAAGATACGTGGCGCCCGTGGAATCTGCCGCTTTCCGGGAAAATCATCTATCTGGATCCGGGGCACGGGGGGCCGGACGGCGGGGCAACGGGAGATGAAGTGCTGGAAAAAGATGTTGCCTTAAGTGTGGCGGCCAAAATCAAAGACTATCTTCAGCAGCAGGGCGCGCTTGTTATTATGACGCGCGAAACGGACACAGACCTTGCTGATAACGAGACAAAGGGCTACAGCCGCCGCAAAGTGGAGGATTTAAGAAAAAGGCTTTCCCTGATCAACGAGTCGGAAGCGGACCTTTTTATCAGCATCCATCTGAACGCTATTCCGCAATCGCAGTGGCACGGCGCCCAGACTTTTTACGCCCCGACTATGATTGAAAATAAAAGGATCGCCACGTTTATCCAGGCGGAGCTGGTCCGGAATCTCGAAAATACAAACCGGGCTTCCAAAACATTGTCCAATGTGTATTTGCTGAAGCATGCGAAAAAACCGGGCTGCCTTGTGGAAATCGGGTTTTTGTCCAATCCCGGGGAGCGGGAGCAATTAAAATCCGATGCGTACCAGACAAAGGTGGCGGCATCCATTTATGAAGGGATTATGCGCTACTTTACAAAAGAAAAGGACTTAAAGAACTGACAAGCATCCGGAGCCGTTCCAGCGCAAAACACTGCCATTGTATGGTATACTGGAATCAAGCTGGAAACGACTTCATTTTAAGGATGGTGTAGAAAATGTTGACGGAACAACAGGTTTACGACGTGTTAAAAGGGTTTGAAGATCCTTTTTTACATAAAACGCTGGAAGAAACAAAAGGGATCCTCGAAATCAAAATCAAAGAAGAGATCCAGCATGTCAGTGTCAAAGTAGCGATTGCCAAAACTGGTACAAGCGAACAGCTGCAGCTGCAGATGGCCATTGTGAAAGCATTGAAGGGGATTGGCGCGAATACAGTCGGCATCCGTTTCGGCGAACTGCCGAAAGAAACGCTCGACCGGTTCCGCGATTTGTTGCAGGAAGACAACAAAAACCCGCTCGGCTCCGCCAAAACGGAATTTATCGCCATTGCAAGCGGCAAGGGCGGCGTTGGGAAATCGACCGTTTCCGTCAATTTGGCGGTTGCACTCGCCCGCCTTGGGAAAAAGGTCGGCCTGATTGATGCCGATATTTACGGATTCAGCGTGCCGGACATGATGGGCATTATGCAGCGTCCGGTTGTCCGCGGAGAAAGAATTATCCCGGTGGAACGGTTCGGGGTCAAGGTCATTTCGATGGGCTTTTTTGTAGAAGACAATGCGCCGGTGATCTGGCGCGGGCCGATGCTTGGCAAAATGCTGAACAATTTCTTCCATGAAGTGGAATGGGGCAACCTCGATTATTTGCTGCTTGACTTGCCGCCGGGCACCGGGGATGTGGCGCTCGATATCCATTCGATGCTGCCGCGCTGCAATGAGATTATCGTGACAACCCCGCATCCGACTGCGGCTTTCGTTGCGGCACGGGCCGGCGCGATGGCACTCCGGACGGAACACAATTTGCTCGGTGTCATTGAAAATATGGCTTATTTTGAAAGCAAGGTGACCGGCGAACGCGAGTATGTATTTGGTCGCGGCGGCGGGGAAAAACTTGCCGAAGAATTGCGGACCGAAGTGCTCGGTCAGCTCCCGCTTCAGCAGCCGGACTGGAATGAACATGATTTCGCGCCGTCCATCTATGCCGAAGACCACCGGCTCGGAAAAATTTATACGGAAATCGCACAAAAAATTGTGGACAAGCTGAAAAAATAAATGTGGAAAGCGGCGGAGCCAAATCCCGCCGCTACTTTTTGTCTTTCATCGTTTTCGCCGCTTTCAGCAGACTGTCTTCCATTTTCGCTTTAAAAGCCGGGTCATTAAACGTATCGATGACAACCTCCTGCATGGTTTTCCGCATTTCTTTGCTCTTTAGCATCGTTTGCACTTCTTTTTCGTAAGCCGGGTCTTTTAAAATATCCATCATCATTGCCTGGTAATCCGGATCCTTCATCAAACTTTTCAACAGCGCTTTGTTTTCAGTTTTCATGCTGTCTGCAACCGCGGCGGCAAATTTCGGATCCTGCATGGCTTCTCTCCAAAAAGCCTTGCCTTTATCGGAAGTTAATGTTTGTTCGATCGCTTCTTTCATGTACGCCTTGTCAATGACCAGATTCTTTTTCATTCCGTCGCTTGTAATCACGTCCTGCAGCGCTTTTTTTCCTTCATCGGTTTTCAATATGTCAATGACCATTTTTTTCGTCTGGTTATAATCCGCTTGCCCGCCTGTTGAAGCCTCGCCCGAGCAGGCTGTAAGGGCAGCGCAAAGGCTGATCAGGAGCAAAACGGTTCTTGGTTTCATGCTTTTGGCTCCCTTCTTCATTCTATCTTTAATATGTGAAGTTCTTTTCGGATTATGCGCTCGGCGGGGAGGCTTAAAAGCACTGGAATTTTTTCCCGGGACCGGAGCCTGATCGTGCTACAGCTCTGCAAAAACCGGCTTCATCGTGCGGATTGGTAAAACAGTACAGTTGGGAAAGCCGGCATGATGTGCTGGATTTTTCTCATGATTCTCTGTTACAATAAAGGTACTTTAAAGGCAAAGGGGGATGGGGATTGACAAGCCGGAACTGGGTTCGTTTCTTTTTTGCCGCTCTTGCCATCGGAGGGGTGTCAGCCGGGATTCTCGGGTTTTTCGTCCGCTGGCCGGAAATGGCGCCTTATTTTGCACATGCGGATCTTTTGTCCATCGCTGGCGCGTTTTTCTGGTTTGCGGGGTTGGGCTTGATTTTCAGTCTTGTCAGTCAGGTAGGTTTCTTCGCCTGGTTAACCGTGCACCAGCTCGGGCTTGACATTTTCCGTTCGCGGCTTGTCTGGCAGGCCATTCAGCTTGTTGCAGCCTGTTATGTACTGTTCGATTTTGTGTACTTCCGCGCGGATACCCGCCAGTCCCTGCTGTTTGCAGCACTGATCCTTGTGTCCGCGTTTGTGGTGGCAGCTGCTAAGACGAAGCAGGCAAAAAGTGCAGGGGCTTTTATTCCTGCCTTGTTTTTCATGGTGGCAGTGACCATTCTCGAGTGGGTGCCAGCTTTGCGTGTCAATAGCATATCCTCGCTTTATCTTATGCTTTTCCCGCTTCTCATCTGCAATGCTTACCAGCTGCTTGTGCTTCCACATTTTTTAAAGCGCTCCCAAAAGGAAAAAGAGGAAAAAGCAGCATTGCGCAAGATCGCAGAAGAAAAGACGGCAAACTAAAACCGGAGCCTGATGGGGTATCCGGTTTTTGCTGTTTGGGCAGTAAATGCATAAAAATTTTCTCAGCTGGCAATAGACACGATAACAGTGGGAACGCTTGAAACGCCCGCGGCCCATGAAAAAAAGCAATAGAAGAGTCCATGGCTTCTGCTCCATACGACACAGAGCACCGGATGATTCCATTTTTGCAACCGCAGCATTTTTCCGGTAAAGGATGCCGCGGCCGGAATCCATGGTTCATGACCGCGGTTTCGATCATTTTTGAAACCAGTCGGCCCCTTTGTCCATATGGAGGAAGGGGATATCCGTATCCACTTCGCCGGTGATCTTTTCAATGGGCAAGTCTTCTCCTGACAGCCATTTGGCAAAGTCAATTTTCACCGGCTCGCAGTCACCGCCTAAAGCGAACCAGGCTTCCATTTGCTTTGGCAGGTAAGCGGAAGTATGGATTGTGCCCGCCCAGCTAGCGTATAGTTCTGAAAAAACGCCTTTATCCCGGCTATTTAATAATTGAAACGCGTCCCGGGCGCTGGATAGATGCCCTTTTTCCTGTTCCAAAATGGCGGTTCTGCGCATCGAATCGCTGAGATGATGCCGGTTTTCTTTGCTGAGGGTTTCAAAATGATTGGTGCAAATATCTCCGTTCCGCACGGCGACCGCGCGCGGAGAGGCTTCGACAATCCGGGTTTCCCCGCTTTTATCATAAACGACATAGCTGAATGAATGGCGGTGCGGAATTTCTTTTAACATGGCAACGGCTTCGTCAATATTTACGCATGATTCCAGTAGCAGCCTGCCAATCATGCAGCAAATAAACCCGTCGCCGGGACTTTTTCGATGGATAAACGTATAGCCGATGGCGAGCCCTTTTTCATTCATGCCGTCCATCCGCCCGGTGACGCGCTGGCTCGGCCCGGCAATCGCGTACCCCTGGTCGGTTGGCTGGTACAGGACATAGCGTCCTTCATAGGTTTTAGGATGGTAATCATAGTTGCGGATGAGATAGCCATCGCCTGTTAAAATCGAGCAGCCTGATTTTGTGTAATCCACCCGGTAGCCGCCAAATTCCTGCAAAACTTTTTCCATCGGCCATTTCAGTGCTTCCTGCAATCCGCACAACTCGTCCCAGATTCCGGGTGCAAAGCGGGTGATTGCGTCTTTCGTTTCGTTAAGGTCGATTACAAACCGCGGTTTTCTGACTTTCCATTGATTGTCGCGGTTTTGGATGGAAAGGGATTCTTTTAATGCAAGCCCCTGCATATAACCGAATTTTTCATGTGACCCGCGAAATTGGACCACTGTGCTGAAAATTTGCTTCATTATTCCATTCACCTGCAAGCCCATTTGGATATCCTTTCATATCATTCATTTTAACACATTGTATTTCTCTTCTCCTAACAACGATATACCAAGTGGGCCTGTGGCTTTAAGGAATCACTTTCGTTTCTGCTTTGCCGTTTGCAATCATTTCGGAAACGGTCACAAATTTTCCTTTATCCGACAAGTGGCGGATGATTTGCGGCAGGGCTTTGTTCGTCTGCTTTGCGGCATCAGAAGCGTGCAGCAGGATGATATCCCCGTTTTCGGCTGTGCTTGCTTTTTCAATAATTTTTGCGGTGCCCGGGTTTTTCCAGTCATCGGTGTTGACGCTCCAGTGAACCATTGTAAGCCCCAGTTGGTCCGCAATTTTTAATGCCGTTTTGTCAAAATGGCCGGTCGGGGAACGCAAAAGTTTTACATCCTTTATTTCAAGTTTTTTAAACACTTCTTGTGCCTTCTGCATATCATGCCGCACTTTAGCCGGTTCTTCATCCGTGTAATCCACATAGGCATAACCGAGGCTTCCGATCTCATATCCGGCTTTTTCAATCCTATTCACAATATCCGGGTGCTGTTCCGCCCACGCGCCTGACAGGAAAAAGGTTGCGGACTTTACGCCGTTTTTCTGCAGCGTTTTCAAGATAGGGACGGCTTTTTCATCGCCCCAGCCAATATTAAAAGTTAACGCAATGCCGTTTTCTCCTTTAAAAACGGCTTTCGGGGTGCCTTTTGCTGAAAAAGCTGCCGTCTGCGTCAGCGTTTGGGTATAGATCAATAAGGCAGTAAAAAACGAGACAATGACAATGAAAAGATACGGTTTCCAGTTTCGCGATTTCGTATGGTGCATGATTCAACCTCCCGTTAAAAACTGCACTTGTCTTATTGTATGCGCCATTTTTTCAGGATTATGCAAGGAAAAGTGCTGTGATATTTTCCTTAAATTTGGTAAAAATAGACGTACCATGAACAGAAAGGGTGCATGCGGGTGTTAGGTCTTGTCGTCCATGAAAAAGAGCTGCTGGAACTGCAGTATTTGTTGAAAAGAGAAATGGAAGAAATTTTACTTGACCTGAATGATGAGCGGATTGAGCGGGTCATCAAAAGGGCCATGAAAGAACGGTACCGGATTCTTTTTAAGCTCCTGACAAAAGTCGCGCCCCAAAGCGAATATGCCCAATTCGCCGTGTCCTATAGGCGGGAAATGAAACAGTAAAGAGCGGAGGCAGCCGCTCTTTTTTTTTACGGTCTTTTGGAAAAGAAGAAGCGAAGAGCGTTCTGGAAAAAGGGAAATCACGGACCTTGACCGGAAAGAAGGACGCGAGTTGTCCCGGCCGCCCGGGTGAGCCGCACCCTTTTGATCGCGCTTTCACAAAAAGTCAATAGGCCTGGAAGAATAATTTTCCAGAAAAATAATTTGTCAAATAATATTCGACAGTTTTTAACCGAATTGTCACATGGCTCCTATCTATACCATAAAAAGATTAAATATAATATAAGTGTAATGATAAAGTAACGGAAATATGGAAGAGGAGGGGATTTTGGGAAATGAGTGAAGTCATATTGGCACGGACCCAGTTTGCAACGACAACCTTGTTCCACTTCATTTTCGTGCCGCTTTCAATCGGATTGGCATTTATTGTCGCTGTCATGCAAACGCTTTACATGGTGAAAAAGAAAGAAATTTACAAGAAAATGACGAAGTTTTGGGGAACCTTTTTCCTCATCAACTTCGCAGTCGGAGTGGTGACCGGGATTATCCAGGAATTCCAATTCGGGATGAACTGGTCGACCTACTCGCGGTTCGTCGGGGACGTATTCGGCGCACCGCTTGCGATTGAAGCGCTGCTTGCGTTCTTTATGGAGTCGACTTTCATCGGCCTATGGATTTTCGGTTGGGACAGACTCCCGAAAAAACTGCATCTGGCCTGCATCTGGCTCGTCTCGATCGGAACGATGCTGTCGGCGCTCTGGATTATGGCCGCAAACTCGTTCATGCAAAATCCGGTCGGCTATACGATTCACAATGGCCGTGCCGAAATGAACAATTTTGCCGCCGTGCTGTTGAACCAAAAATTGCAGGTGGCTTACCCGCACATTATTTTCGGCAGCCTTGCCACCGGTGCGTTTTTCATCGCCGGCGTTTCGGCCTGGAATTTGATCAGGAAAAAAGAAGTGGCCTTTTTCAAACGGTCTGTTGCCATCGCACTTATCGTTGGTCTTCTCAGCGGGCTCGGCCTTGCCTTTTCCGGGCACAGCCAGGCACGTTATCTCATTAATGTCCAGCCGATGAAAATGGCTGCTGCGGAAGGCATCTGGCAAAACACCGGGGACCCTGCGCCGTGGACATTGTTTAGTGTCATTGATACGAAAAATAAAAAGTCGGAATACAGGGTGCAAATTCCGTACTTGCTGAGCTACTTATCCTATGGCAAATTTTCCGGATCTGTCAAAGGGATGAACGAGCTGCAAAAAGAATACACACAAAAATACGGGGCAGGCAATTATATTCCGCCTGTAAAAACAACGTTTTGGAGCTTCCGGATCATGGTTGCCACCGGCGGCATTATGATCCTGATGAGTTTGATCGGCCTGTACCTTGTCTGGAAGAAAAAAATTGAAAACAGCATGCGTTACTTGAAATGGCTGTTCCCTTGCATGTTTATCCCGACGATCGGCAACTCGTTCGGCTGGATTATGTCTGAAATGGGCCGGCAGCCATGGGTGGTAAACGGCTTGATGAAAACAAGTGCGGGCGTTTCGCCGAATGTTTCGGCCGGCGAGCTGCTGTTTTCACTGGTTGCGTTCTCGATTGTCTATACGCTGCTTGCCGTGGCAATGGCTTACCTGTTTATCCGCGTTATTAAACAGGGCCCGCAGGCAAAACCGATGGAAGACATTACTGCATCGGATCCTTTCAATACAAGGAGGGTTGTATAATGCAGTTAAATGAATTGTGGTTTTTGCTCGTTTGTGTGTTATTTGTCGGATTTGTATTTCTGGAAGGTTTTGATTTCGGAGTCGGGATGAGCACAAAATTCCTTGCCAAAAATGAGACGGAAAAACGGGTGCTCATTAATACGATCGGGCCGTTCTGGGATGCCAATGAAGTATGGCTCCTGACAGCGGGCGGCGCCATGTTTGCTGCTTTCCCGAACTGGTATGCCACGCTTTTTAGCGGCTATTACCTTGCCTTTGTCGTCCTGCTGCTTGCGCTTATTGCCAGAGGGGTTGCCTTTGAATTCCGCGGCAAACTCCAGGCAAGCAAATGGAAAGGTATTTGGGACTGGGCCATTTTGCTTGGAAGCCTCCTGCCGCCGTTTTTGCTTGGTGCTCTGTTTTCCGGGATGATCAAGGGGCTTCCGATTGACCGCTCGATGACGATGCATGCCGGATTTTTCGACATCGTCAACCTCTACACGATCGTCGGCGGGCTTGCTTTTGTCGCTCTTGTCTATCTGCATGGCCTGATGTTTATCCGTTTAAAAACGGATGGCGAAATCCGTGAACGTGCCGGAAAAGCCGCGATCAAAATGTATATCGCTACAGGCGCCGTCGTTGTCCTGTTTACCGTATTAACCGCTGTTTTTACAGACGCGTTTGTGAAACGGGGTGCCATTTTAATTCCGGTCTATGCCGTTGCCATCGTGCTTTATCTGGCACTGTATCCGCTTTTGCGGAATAAAAAAGAAGGATTGAGTTTTGCCGTAACCGGGTTGATTTTAATTCTTGTAACCGTCTCGTTTTTCATCGCACTTTTCCCGAACGTGCTGATCAGTTCAATGGGGGCGGCGAACAACTTGACGCTTTATAAAGCATCGTCAAGCCCGTATTCGTTAAAAATCATGACGATCGTCGCATGCACGATGGTACCGGTCGTGCTCGCTTACACGATTTGGAGTTACTACGTCTTCCGGAAACGGGTTACACCGCATGAATTGCATTATTAAAAAAGTTCAGGGGGCGGGGGTTAAAGATCGCCGTCCACTGCTCACCCGGGGAGCGGATTTCGGGCAAACCGGGTGTTTTCTTTTTCATTCGGCACCGTTTGGACGGGTGCGGAGAGAAGCAGATCAATACGGGAATAGGGAATGGATACTACTCCTGGAATGGAACCTTTTGGATGGGTACGGAGAGAAGCAGTCCGCATATTGCGGATTGAAGCAGGAACCTGGCACGATCTTAGGGACTCCGTACAGGTGAAAATATGCCAATGAACGAATCAAAAAAGCCCTGCGTATGGCGGAATGGCCCCATACCGGAGAGGAGCTGGTGCGGATGGATAAACATCTGATGCAGTATAAAGGCAGCTTAAAAACTTTTATCATTGCCGGATGCCTGACGATGATCCAATCGGTTGCTATTATCGTGCAGGCAGTATACCTGGCAAAAGCGATTGTCCATTTATACAAAGGGGTGCCGTGGCAGGAAGCAGCGGCTGAATTTGGCATCTTTTTCGCCGCCCATCTCATCCGCCACTTTTTGCAGTGGGCAAAGTCGCGGGTTGCGTTCCGGTTTGCCGGCCGCACGTCCCTCCATTACCAAAACTTGCTCGTTGAAAAGCTGTTTCGCATCGGACCGCGCGCCATCAGCAGGCATGGCACGGGCAATCTGGTGACGCTTTGCCTTGAGGGCATTCCGGAGTTCCGTACTTATTTAGAGCTTTTTATTCCACGGTTTATCGCGTGCCTGACGATCCCGGCTGTTCTCCTTGTGTATATTTTTTCACAGGATGTTGAAACCGGGATCACGCTGCTGGTTGTCATGCCGATTTTAATCGGGTTTTTGATTCTGCTCGGGCTCGCCGCGCAAAAGCAGAAAGAAGCGAGATGGGAAACGTACCAGCTGCTTTCCCGCCATTTTGTGGACTCGTTAAGGGGGCTCGTGACGCTGAAATTTTTAGGGCGGAGCAAAAGCCATAAAGAAGCCATTTGGGAAGTCAGCAACAAGTACCGGATTGCCACAAACCGCACGCTCAGGATTGCTTTTTTATCGTCGTTTTCCCTAGACTTTTTTGCGACTTTGTCCGTGGCGGTCGTGGCCGTGGAACTCGGGCTCCGGCTGATTAACGGGCAAATCGGATTTGAACCGGCCCTTGCGCTTTTAATTCTCGCGCCGGAGTATTTTATGCCGGTCCGCGATCTTGGCAGCGATTACCATGCCACGATGAACGGCAAAGAAGCGGGCGAGAAGATCCACCGCCTGCTTGCCGAAAAAGAAGACTTTGGAAACGGGCTTTCTTTTCCCGTCCCGGTTTGGAACGAACACAGTACATTAACAGTGGAAGGGCTCGAAAAACAGTCGCCGGAAGAAAACCGGGCGATCTTGCAAGATGTCACGTTTACCGCCCGCGGGTTTCAAAAAATCGGTGTGATCGGAATCTCCGGTTCGGGCAAATCGACGCTGATTGACCTGTTATCCGGGTTCTCCATGCCGGATGGCGGACGGATCAGGATTGACGGCCTGGAAGTTCCGCATTTGTCCTTTACAGAATGGCAAAAGCAGGTGAACTACATTCCGCAGCATCCGTATATTTTTGCAAAGACCGTACGGGAAAATATTGCCTGGTATGCGCCGGATGCGCCGCTTGAAAAGATTGAGGAAGCGGCCCGGACAGCAGGGCTTTCCGACCTCATCGCCAGCTTTCCGAACGGGCTTGATGAAAAAATCGGCCAGGGCGGACGGGTGCTAAGCGGCGGTGAAGAACAGCGGATTGCGCTTGCGCGGGCATTGCTGGATGCACGTCCGGTTATGCTTTTGGATGAGCCGACTGCGCATCTCGATATCGAAACGGAACAGGAAATTAAACAGCTGATGCTCCCGCTTTTTGAACGTAAACTTGTCTTTTTTGCCACCCACCGCCTGCACTGGGTAAAAGAAATGGATTTGATTTTGGTGATGGATGGCGGCAGGCTTAGAGAAGCGGGCACATACGATGAGCTGTACCGGAAAAAGGGCGCCTTTTACGAACTTGTCGAGGCGCAGCGGGGAGGGGTAGAACATGGCATACTTCAACCGGTATATTAAACCGTATATCCGCCAGTACCGGTGGCTGATGGCAGCTACTGTCCTGCTTGGCATTATTGCTTTTCTTGCTTCATCGATGCTCACCTTTACGTCCGGGTATTTGATCACAAGGGCTTCGGAAATGCCGGTGACGATTCTTTTGATTTATGTCCCGATCGTCGGCGTGCGCGCTTTCGGGATCGCGCGGCCGGTCGCCCGTTATTTTGAGCGACTTAGCGGGCATAATACGGTGTTGAAGATTCTTGCTGATATGCGCGTCAAACTGTATGAAATGCTCGAACCGCAGGCGCTGTTTATCCGCTCGCGTTTTCAGGCGGGGGATCTGCTCGGCACGCTTGCCGATGACATCGAGCACTTGCAGGACGCTTATATCCGCACCATTTTTCCTGTCGTGACGGCGCTGTTTTTGTTTTTATATTCTGTTTGCACGCTGGCTGCATTTGACTGGCAGTTTGCGTTATGGATTGCCTTATTAATGGGGATCGTCCTGTTTGTTTACCCGCTTTTATCCTTATATTTCATGAAAAAACGACAAATCGCGCTGAAAGAAACACAGAGCCGGCTGTACCGCAACGTCACGGATACTTTATTCGGCATCCGCGACTGGATCATCAGCGGAAAGAAAGAACGGTTTTTCAAGCAGTTTCATGAAGACAGCCAGGAAAGCCACGAAATGGAAAGGAAGATGTCCTTTTGGAATCATAACCGGAACTTTCAGCTACAGGTCATCTCGGGCATGATTTTAATATTGACCGGCATCTGGGCAGGGCATGCCGCAATGCATGGAGACATCGCCCCGACCTATATTGCGTCTTTTACACTTGTAACCCTTCCGATTCTGGAAGGCATCATCCCGGCATCCGTGGCGGTGGAAAAGATTCCGGCATACAAGGAATCCCTGCAACGGATTGACGCGATCCGGCAGTACGTCCCGGATAAAAGCAGGAATAGCGCAGTTCCTGGAGAGAAAGCGGATATCCGTTTGGAACATGTCTTTTACTATTATGAAAACGAACCGGCCGCAGCTTTGAACGATGTGTCACTCACCATTCCCCATGGGCAAAAAATCGCGGTGCTTGGCAAAAGCGGAGCGGGCAAATCGACGCTTCTCCATCTGCTGATTGGGGCGCTGCAGCCTGCTTCAGGGACCGTTTCCATCGGCGGGCATGCCCCGGCAGCATATGGCGAAGGGATTCACCAGCTGGTCAGTGTCTTGAACCAGAAACCTTATCTGTTCGCGACAACGGTCGAAAATAACGCTGCCCTCGGACGCCCCGGCGCCACATCAGAAGAAATAGAGGAGGCCATCCGGCAAGTCAAACTTGACCGGTATCTCCACTCCCTTCCAAATGGGATCCATACCCAAATGGAGGAAACCGGCCAGCGTTTTTCGGGAGGCGAGCGGCAAAGAATCGCCCTCGCACGGATCCTGCTGCAAAATACGCCTGTGGTCATTTTGGATGAACCGACTGTCGGACTTGATCCCCTGACAGAGAAAGACCTGCTCGATACGATGTTTGAAGTTTTAAAAGACAAAACGGTGATTTTCATTACTCACCATCTGGCCGGGATGGAAAAAATGGATCAGATCGTCTTTCTGGATGAAGGAAAAATCGCCATGCAGGGCACACACGCGGCATTGATGGAAAACCATGCGCGTTACCGCAAACTTTATCAACTGGACCGCGGGGACGCTTGACCAGCCCCCGCTTTTTCCAGTGCCACTGTTGCAGCATGGGCGCCTGCAAGTGAATTTGCCGTTTTTTATTTCTGCCCGTGCCGCGAAAGAAGCAGATGGGTTATCTATCGCCGGTTGCAAAAAATAGACACAATTTTTGAAAGCGTTACCATTGCTTTCTTCTTTACAAACCATTACACTGAAGATGAACCGAATTTGGAAAGGGTGGCGCCAGTGCAAACATTTGATTTCACAGGAAAAGTTGCAATCGTAACCGGCGGCGGGGGAGGAATCGGCCGCGAAGCATGCTTGAAACTGGCTGCGGGCGGAGCAAATGTCGTGGTCGCTGATTTATCTGATGAATTGGGAGAAGAAACGGCTGGAAAAATCCGTGAAAATGGTGGGGAAGCGATTTTTGTCCGGACCGATGTTTCCAAATCCAAAGATGTCCAACATTACGTCCGAACTGCGCTAGATACTTATGGAAAAATTGATATTCTTTTAAACAATGCTGGTTGGGAAGGAAAGATGAAACCGCTCATAGATTATCCCGAAGAAGTATTTGATAAACTGATGGGCATTAATGTACGCGGCGTCTTTCTTGGTATGAAGTATGTGTTGCCGCATATGATCAGCCAAAAAAGCGGCACCATTGTCAATACGGCTTCTGTTGCCGGCCTCGTCGGCACACCGGAAATGGTGGCATACGGCGCCAGTAAGCATGCGGTGATCGGCATGACGAAAACGGCAGGAATTGAGGCAGCTCCGTCCGGCGTCCGTGTCAATGCGGTATGTCCAGGGGTTGTGGACACAGAAATGATGAGAAAAATTGAAAGCGGTTTTGCCGGAGGTGATTCAGCAGCTGCTGAACAAACGAGGCAGCAAATGGCTGCATCCGCCCCGACTGGCCGCTATACACAACCGGAAGAAGTGGCGAATGTTCTGCTCTATCTTGCATCAGACCTGTCTTCCCATATCATTGGGCAAACGGTTGTCATTGATGGCGGGGCAGTCCTTTCCTAAAGTCCGGCTGTAATATCTATTATAAGAAATAACAATTTCGATAAATGGAGGGAAGCTCCCGGGTATACCGTCTGCAGTATAACGCCTGGCTGTACAGCGTAAACAAGTTGATTTGGCTTCCCTCCGTAAAGCTGAAAAAATATATAAAATAAATAAAATCTCTCAGCTCTGTTGCCTGCTGCAAAAAGTATCGTCATGCAAATCGGTGCCCAGGCTTGATGTAAAAACTCAAGTTCATTTTATATAGAATAAAAATATACAAAGGCTGTTGACATCGATTTGCTATCTTGGTACATTAATAAATGTCGCTGCTTCACATGAGGTAGGTCAGATAAAAAAGTGTTGACAAAGCACTTTATACTTGATATAATATATAAGTCGCTGCTATGAAGAAACAGCGAAGATTGTTCCTTGAAAAC